>NZ_SBHM01000001.1 GCF_004028095.1 Paenarthrobacter ureafaciens
GCCTTCCACCAGGGCCGCCCGGGGGGAGCCTTGGACCAGCCGCGTACTGACATTCTTGGGCAACTCCGGACCAAACACTTCCTTGAGGGTTTCTTTGACGTTTTCCTCTGCCGTGTGGGCAAATCCGTCAATTCCCATCGCAAGGTAGCCTTCGTAGCCCAAGGGAAGTTCCCAGCAGCCCCACGCTTCGAGCGGGGCGTTGAGCGCGAGCGCCAGGCGTTGCCCTTCGCGAAGGGCCTGCTTGGACGCGGCGGAACCGTCGACGCCGACGATGATTTTGCTGGGATCAAGACGGCTGCTCATGATGTGCCCTTCCTGGACGCGAGGGCTTTCACCGAGGCCGCCAGTTCATGGCTCCAGGAGAAGGCCCGTTTGATTTCGCCCTCCAACAGCGGCCCTTCGGTGCCTTTGACGTAGAAGGGCATGGGCTGGGCCACGAGCGTGGCCCCGGCTTTCTGCAGTCCGTGGGAGATCTTCTTGGCGGCATCGCCATGGATGAACAATTTGACCCTGGTATCGAAGGCCGCGGCCAGCACGCCGGCCAGGCCGTCAGCTCCGGCTGCATCCAGGGCCTTGGTGACGGCTTCGGTAGGGCGCCAGCCGTTGATCGGACTGCCGACCACCAGCAGGTCCCCGACTGAGACGTCGCTGCTGCGGAATTGCGACACCGGGACAGTCCGGCTGTTCTCCAACCCCGCTGCTATAGCTTCAGCCACGGACTTTGTGTTCCCGTAGGCCGAGTCGTACATGATCACAGCTTTCATGGCATTTCCTCGTGGGTGTTAGGGAGTTTCCCCGCATTCTTCGGGGCGCGTCGGAGAGTGCTGTCGTCCATGAGCAGTGTTGCCCAGTAGGTGCCGCCGCCCATCATCATGAAACCCAGCACCCCGAGCGGGGGACTGCCCAAAGGGAGGCTGACCAACAGGATCCCCAGGCCGCCCAAGGCCACCAGCAAGCCTCGTTGGGTCCGCTTCCAGCGGTGTCCCCGGAGGTCCTGAAGGCTCATGAGGGTGGCAAGTCGTGGATCCTCTTCTTCCAGCCCGCGCGCGATCTTGTCCAGTTCCTGTTTCTCGAAATGTGAAAGTTCCATGGTCGGCCTCCTGCTTGTGCCTCCAGCATGCTCAATGGGGGCACAACCAAAACAGGGCCGAAAGTCACCTCAGGCGGCGGGTACAAAGACCCTCCCGCATCGTGGCGGGCCGGCGCAGAATCCAATCATGGATTCAGCACCGAAGGCTGCCTTGGCCAACACCCATGTCCTGTGGTTCGACGCTGCCGGTCTTGCCGACATTCCAAGGATCGGGGGAAAGAACGCCTCCCTTGGCGAGTTGACCCGGTCTTTGCAGGCTGCCGGCGTCCGGATCCCCGAAGGCTTCGCAACGACGGCGGATGCCTACCGCCGGTTCCTGGCCGTCAATGGCCTGGAGCCCTTGATTGCCGGTTGCATCAACGACTACCGCCTGCGGAAGACATCGTTGAGGGAAGCCGGAAGCCGCATTCGGAATGCCATCCTGGGGGCAGAGTTCCCGCCTGAAACCGCTGCAGCCATCAGTGCCGGCTACGCTGAACTTTGCCGTCGTGGCGGCGGGCAGGACGTGGCCGTGGCAGTACGAAGCAGTGCGACGGCGGAGGATCTTCCCGATGCCAGTTTCGCCGGACAGCAGGAAACCTACCTGAACGTCTCGGGATCCGCAGCGGTCCTGGACGCCTGCAAGCGCTGCTTTGCTTCCCTCTACACCGACCGGGCCATCAGCTACCGGGAAATCAAGGGGTTTGAGCATCTGGATGTCGCTTTGTCAGTGGGCGTCCAGCGCATGGTGCGCTCGGACCTGGGCGCATCCGGGGTGATGTTCTCCATCGACACTGAGTCGGGCTTTCCGCGTTGTGCTGTGATCAGCGCGGCCTGGGGACTCGGAGAGACCGTGGTCCAGGGAACCATCAACCCGGACAAGTACCAGGTCTTCAAGCCTTTGCTCGCCGATCCTGACCTTGTTCCGATCATCCAGCGGGAGGTCGGGACCAAGGAGCGCAAACTCATTTACGGCCAGGACGGGGACACCGGAACGCAAATGGTGGACACGAGCGAGGCGGAGCGGAAAGCGTTGGTCCTCAGTGATGCTGAAGTGCTCCTCCTGGCCCGCTGGGCTGTCGCTGTGGAAGAACATTACGGACGGCCGATGGACATGGAGTGGGCCAAGGACGGAATCACGGGCGAACTGTTCATGGTCCAGGCCCGGCCCGAGACCGTCCAGGCCCAACGCCCGCTGACGTCCTTCCGGATGTACAAACTCGAGGAAAGCGGAACTGTCCTGGCACGCGGCGCGGCCGTGGGAGATGCCATCACCACCGGTAAAGTGTCGCGGATCCTGGACGCCCGGGACCTTGAGGATTTCATTGACGGTTCCATCCTGGTGACCCGCGTGACGGATCCCGACTGGGTGCCCATCATGAAACGGGCTGCCGGCATTGTCACCGATCATGGCGGTCCCACCAGCCACGCGGCCATCGTCAGCAGGGAACTCGGCGTGCCGGCGGTGGTTGGTACGGGAAACGCAACCCTGGCCCTGGAGCAGGGCGCCCCGGTGACCCTCTCCTGCGCCGAAGGTGAACAGGGCCGCGTCTACGAAGGGACGTTGAAGTTCGACGTCGAGGAGGTAGACACCGGGACGCTGCCCGCCATTAGGACCCAACTCATGATCAACATGGCCAGCCCGGCAGCAGCGATGCGGTGGTGGCGGCTGCCGGCCGCCGGCGTCGGACTGGCCCGCATGGAATTCATCATCAACAACCTGATCCGCGTCCACCCGATGGCCCTGGTCCACCCGGAAAGGGTCACTGACGGTGCCGAAGCTGAAACCATCAAGTCCCTGTGGGCAAACCACGCGGATCCCGAGGAGTACTTCGTTGACGTCCTGGCCACCGGCATCGCGAAAATTGCGGCCCCGTTCCACCCCAAGCCGGTGATTGTGCGACTCTCCGACTTCAAAAGCAACGAATACGGCCACCTCATTGGCGGGACGTTCTTTGAGCGTCCCGAGGAAAATCCCATGCTGGGCTTCCGCGGCGCGTCCCGCTATTACAGCGACGAATACCGGGAGGCCTTTGCTTTGGAATGCCGTGCGTTGAAACGGGTCCGGGAGAAGGCAAGCTTCAGGAACGTCATTGTGATGGTGCCGTTCTGCCGAACCGTCCAGGAAGCGCGCACCGTGCTGGACGCCATGGCAAGCAACGGCTTGGTCCGTGGGCAGGACGGCCTGCAAGTCTACATGATGTGCGAGATACCCTCCAACGTGGTCCTCGCCGCCCGGTTCGCCACGTACTTCGACGGCTTCTCCATTGGATCCAACGACCTTACCCAACTGGTCCTGGGCGTTGACAGGGATTCCGAGCAGCTCTCCGGACTCTTTGATGAACGGGACCCGGCCGTGACGGCCATGATCTCCCAGGCGATCCGGGAAGCCCACAAGGCGGGCATCAAGATCGGACTCTGCGGCCAAGGGCCCAGCAACCACCCGGACTTCGCTGAGTTCCTGGTGGGTGAAGGCATCGACTCGATCTCGCTCAACCCCGACACCTTCCTCCGCACTCTGCCATTGATCGCCGACGCCGAGTTCCGATGGCTGTAGCGGTCAATGAAAAAGTCGCCCACCGCAACAGCAGCTGCAGCTCCTTACGACGCGGTCATTCTTGACCTGGATGGAGTGGTGACAAATACGGCCCTCGTTCACCTCGCGGCGTGGAAGGAGGCGTACGAAGCCATCATTAATGATCCCCGCTACCCGAAGGATGGAAGCCGGGCCCCCTTCACACCGGATGACTACTACGCCTTGGTGGACGGCAAGCCCCGGGAACAAGGGCTGATCGGGCTCATGGCATCCAGGGGAGTGGACATCCCGCCGGGAACCCCGCAGGACGCCGGCGGCGACTGGACCGCCGTCGGGCTTGGGGCCTGGAAGAACAAGGCCTACCTGAGACGGCTGCAGGAAGGAGGCGTGCAGATCTTTCCGGGCACCGGCCGGTTCCTGGAGAACTTGAAGGACGCCGGTGTCGCCACCGCGTTGGTAACCTCCAGCCGCAACGCGACCCCCGTCCTTGCCGCCGCCAACCTGCTGGACTCGTTCTCGGTGGTCATCGATGGCCGCGTGGCAGCGTCGCACGGCCTGGCCGGCAAACCGGCCCCCGATACATTCCTGGAGGCCGTCCGCAGGCTGGACGTGAGCGTGCGGCGCGCCGTAGTGGTGGAAGACGCCGTCGCCGGGGTGCTGGCCGCAAGCCGGGGCGGATTCGGCCTGGTGGTGGGCGTTGACCGGCACGGCAACCGGGCGGACCTGGAAGCTGCCGGTGCCGACGTGGTGATCAACAACCTCGCCGAACTGGATCTGGGCCTCGTGATGCGGGATCCGTGGCTGCTGATCTACGAAGGCATGGATCCTGAGCATGAGGGCCACCGCGAAGCCCTGACCACCCTCGGCAACGGATACATGGGGATACGGGGAGCCGTCAGCGAAAACCGCAGGCCCGGCCGCTATGCCGGAACGTATCTGGCCGGTGTGTATAACAGGGTTTGGTCCACGATTGGCGAGGGAACCGTCGCGGAAGAGCACATGGTCAACCTGCCCGACTGCCTGCCCCTGGACCTGCGCCTGGAAGGCACCCCGTGGTGGTCCGGGGGCGGCCTGGAGATCCTCCATGAACGCCGCGTCCTCAATATGGAAAAGGCGGTCCTGACCCGGCATCTCCTGCTGGAAGCGCCGGACGGGAGGCATCTCCACCTGGAAGAAACGAGGTTCGTGTCCATGGACACCCGGCACATCCTGGCTATCCGGACACGGCTCACACCCCGCGACTGGAGCGGGCTCCTGGATATCACCACCGGGGTCAATTGCCTGGTCCGCAACAGCAACCTTCCCGAGCCCCCGCTGAGTTCCCAGGTCCATCTGATCGACAGGACCATACCGCCATCCCGCGACGCCGGCCCGGTCCTGGCCGCGGAGGTGGAGACCACCCAAAGCCAGGTGCGCGTGGCCATTGCGGCGGCAGTTGACGTCTCCGGGTCCACCGGAGTGACCGAAAGCCGGGCGGGTTTCCACTTCCGGAGCTTCCAGGTCCGGTCCTCGGAGGAAAACCCCGTCACAGTGGACCGGATCATTGCGATCTCGACGTCCAGGGACCGGGCAGCCTCGTCGGCAGCTACGTCCGCTGCCGCTGCGTTGGCAGGTTCCGGGGGCGACTTCGAAGAACTGTTGCGCCGGCACAAAGCGTCCTGGCGGCGTGTCCTTCGGCCGTTCAAGGTGGAGCTTGATGCGCCCGTGCAGGTTCAGCTGGTGCTGAACCTGCACTTGTTCCACCTCCTGCAGACCTTGACTCCGCACACGGCCGAACTCGACGTCGGTGTTCCCGCCCGTGGACTGCACGGCGAGGGATACCGCGGCCACGTGTTTTGGGACGAGCTGTTTGTCCTCCCGGTCCTGAACCCGCGCATGCCCGAGGTTTCCAAAGCCCTCTTGGACTACCGTTGGCGGCGGCTGCCCGCCGCCCGTCGGGCCGCCGTCGCAAAGGGCTTGTCCGGTGCGCTGTTTCCGTGGCAGAGCGGCAGCGACGGCACGGAAGAAACACCGGATTGGCTTTTCAACCCGCGCTCAGGGCAGTGGGTGCCGGATTATTCGCACCTGCAGGTCCACGCCGGACTCGCAGTGGCGTTCAACGCCTGGCAGTACTTCGAATCCACCAACGACGTCCCGTGGTTGCTGGGACACGGCGCAGAGCTGCTCATAGACGTGGCACGCTGTTTTGCCTCCCTGGCCGTCCACGATCCCGGTCATCGCCGGTACCACATCCGCGGAGTGGCTGGCCCGGATGAATACCACACCTGGTTGCCCGGGCGGGATGTTCCCGGCCTGGACGACAACGCTTACACGAACGTCATGGCGGCGTGGGTTTGTGGCAAGGCCGCCGACGTCACTTCAATGTTCCCGGGCCACGAACAGGAGGAACTGCTGGAACGGCTGGGTGTCGGCAAACGCGAGCGGGCGCACTGGCGCAGGCTCTCCCGGGCCATGTATGTGCCGTTCAACAAAGACGGCCTGATCAGCCAGTTCGAAGGGTACGATCTTTTGCGGGAGCTGGACTGGGATGGCTACAGGCAAGAGTACGACAACATAGAGCGGCTGGACCTGATCCTGGGGGCGGAAGGCGATGACGTCAACCGATACAAGCTCGCCAAGCAGGCGGACGTCCTCATGTTGCCGTACTTGCTGGGTGGTTCCGGCCTCATCGCGATGCTCCACCAACTGGATTACCGCATGACCGAGGCACAGCTGGCGCGGACCGTTGAGTACTACCTCGCCAGGACAGCACACGGCTCGACACTCAGCAGGGTGGCGCACGCTTCCGTCCTGGCTGCCGTGGACCCTGACCGTGCCTGGGAAAGCTACCGCGAAGCACTCGACGCGGACTTGGATGACACCCAGCACGGCACGACCAAAGCCGGTATCCACCTGGGTGCGATGGCGGGCACGGTGGACGTCATCCAAAGAAGTTTCGCGGGGCTGCGGATGGACCGTTCAGGAATCACCTTCACCCCCAATTTGCCGCACGGGCTCAACGCCGTTTCCTTCACGGTGAAGACCCAGGGGCACTGGCTGGACATCGAACTGACCACGGAACGGATCCGGGTCACGTCCTCTCCCGGCAGCGCTCCTCCGCTCCGGATCCAGGTCCGCGACCAAATACTGATGCTGCCGGCAGGGGAGAGCCGGAGTTTCAGGCTGCAGGCGGGATCGCGATGAAAAGGTTGGGGATCCTGACGAGCGGCGGCGACTGCCCGGGCGTCAATGCCGTCGTCCGGGGAGCAGTCCTGGCCGGGGTCCGTACCGGGCAGTATGACTTCGTGGGCTACCTGGACGGTTGGAGCGGCGTGCTCAGCAACAACTCCGTACCCCTGACCCTTGAATCGGTCAGGGGCCTTTCGCGCCTGGGCGGAACAATACTGGGAACCTCCCGGACCAACCCCATCACGTCCGGCGGAGCCCCGGCAGTCATCGCATCCATGGAGCGCGACCACGTTGATGGGTTGATTGCAGTGGGGGGAGAAGGCAGCCTCGCTGCTGCCCGGATCCTGGGCGAATCGGGCATCAAGGTCATCGGCGTCCCCAAGACCATCGACAACGACCTCAGCGCAACGGACTACACCTTCGGGTTCGACACCGCCGTGCAAACGGCCACCGAAGCGATCGATCGGCTGCGCACCACCGGCGAATCCCACCACAGGTGCATGATTGCCGAGGTCATGGGGCGCAACGCCGGTTGGATTGCCCTTCATGCAGGCATGGCCGCCGGAGCGCACGCCATCTTGATCCCGGAACGCCGGGCGAGCCTGGAGCAGGCAGCGGCGTGGGTCCTGTCAGCCCGGAACCGGGGCAGGGCGCCACTGGTGGTGGTGGCAGAGGCCTACGTTCCAGCAGGCCAGGATGCTCCCTACTTCCCGCGCGGACTCGATACCTTTGGCCGTCCGCGCCTGGGCGGCATCGGATACCTCTTGGAGGAACAGCTCCAGGAACTGACGGGAATCGAATGCAGGGCCACGGTCCTGGGTCACATCCAGCGGGGTGGGGCGCCCACGGCATTCGACAGGGTCCTGGCAACGCGGTTGGGAATGGCTGCCGTCCGTGCAGCATCCAAGGGGGAGTGGGGCGTGATGGTTTCCTCGCGGGGCACGGACATCACCACTGTTGCCCTTGCTGCCGCGATTGGTGAGTTGCACACGGTCCCGGAAGACTGGTATTTGGAGGCCGAAATGCTGTTTGGGTGACCTGCCCTGCTGCCCTGCTGCCCTACTGTCGGGCGTCAGGCGAGGGAGAGGAACAGCTTCTCCAGCTCTTTCCTGTCCATCGTTTGGTCCTCCTGGATGATGCACTGCTCCAGGCCCGTGGCGATGATGGCGAAGCCGGCCCGGTCCAGCGCCTTCGAAACTGCGGCGAGCTGGGTGACAACGTCTTTGCAGTCACGGCCTTCTTCCAACATGCGGGTGACGGCGGCGAGCTGCCCCTGTGCGCGCTTGAGGCGGTTGATCACAGGCGTGAGTTCGGTGGGGTTCAGTTCCATGAGGGTGCTCCATCGGTGGGTTGCTGCCCTCCATGGTATACCCCCGTGGGTGTACTGATAGCGGCGGCTGGCGACAGGCCGGGCAGGTGCCGTTCCATTCGCACCTGCCCGCAGCACGTTCTCAACTCCTGGTGATGGGAACCTTCGAGGGCGAAACTGCCGCTGTCTTTTCCGGGATGGGTGCCCGTACTTCGAGGACGCCGTCCTTGTAGGAAGCGGTCACGTCGCCTTCCTTCACGCCGTCCGGCAAAGGTATGCGGCGGACAAAGGAGCCATACCGGAACTCCGAGCGGTAGCTGTCCTTTTCCTTGTGCTCCTTCTTTTCCTGGCGTTCGGCCCGGATGGTCAGGCCGCCGTCGGAGACGGTGATTTCCGCGTCCTTTTCCGGGTCGATGCCGGGAAGTTCGGCACGGATCACCAACGTATTCCCGTCAACCACTTCCTCGACTTTGATCCCCCCGGCGCTGCTGTCGCCGTCGAACAATCTCTCGATAAGCTCCATCGGTGAGCGACGCGCATCAAGCCATTTCGTCAGCTCGGTCATGCCAGCCTCCATCTCTTATCAGCCGCGGAACCTTTCCCGGCAGTACCAGCTTTTCGCCTTGGCAACGCGGCTTCCAGAGTCCAAAGTCCCCGCCCGCGCCGGGGTCTTCCGGCCCTTACCCTGCGCCGGGGACTGCTGCAGGATGGGGACATGCCCGCGGAATTGCCGGGTGCAGGGAGGAGTCAGTGATGGGTGGACGGGTCAACCCGGAGTCGGAGCCCCAACGGCCCAACGACGGCCAGGGAAAAGGGCGTTCCCGCAAGAGGCTGACGGGTCTCCCGCTCCAAGGCAGCCCCTTGGTCCAAAGGCTGCTCCGCATCGGCAAACGCCGGGAGGCCGCGGAAGAAAAGCTGGAGCGCCGGCTGGGTGGAGATGACACGGAGACTCATAGCTGACGTTGCCCCGGGTCCCCCACCCGGCGGCCGCCAGCCCAACACGCCGGACCGGAAACGGCGTCGCCTCGGTGGGTCTGTCACCGCATCTTCAGAACCGCAGCGCCGGTGACGCGGTCGTTGGCCAGATCCTCCAGCGCACGGTCCGCTTCCGTGAAGTCGTAAGTGGTGACGGTAGGGGCCAGGCCGATCTCCGCGGCCAGGGCCAGGAAAGCGGTGCCGTCGGCCCGGGTATTGGCGGTGACGCTGCGGATCTGCCGTTCATAGAAGAGTTCATTTTCGTAATTGAGGGACGGGATGTCCGTGAGGTGGATGCCGGCAATGGCCAGGGTTCCGCCGCGATCCAACGCCCGCAGGGCGGCCGGAACCAGATCGCCCACGGGAGCAAAAAGAATGGCTGAGTCCAGGGGGACCGGCGGAGCATCGTAGGCGTCGCCGGCATAAACCGCTCCGAGGCTGAGGGCCAGGTCCCGGGCTTGTGCCGAACGGGTCATGACGTAAACCGACGCGCCTTGGCTGATGGCGATTTGGGCCGTCAAGTGGGCGGACCCGCCGAAGCCATAGATGCCCAGCCTCCCTCCCGGCGGTAGCGCAGCCCGTTCCAGGGCCCTGTAGCCAATGATCCCCGAGCACAGGAGCGGTGCCGCTTGTTCGTTGGTGAAGCGCGCAGGCAAGGCATAAGCGAAGTCCTCATTCACCGTCATGTGGTCGGCAAAGCCGCCGTCACGGTCCCACCCCGTGAATCGGGGCGCCAGGCAGAGATTCTCCTGGCCGCGCCGGCAGTGGGGGCAGTGGCCACAGGTCTGGCCGAGCCAAGCGACACCGATTCTGTCCCCGCGGGAGAAGCGGCCCCCGCTGAAACTTTCCATGACCGTCCCTACGGCCTCGTGGCCGGGGATCACCCCGGCGTGGCGGGGCGGAAGGTCGCCCTCGGCGAGATGGAGGTCGGTGCGGCAGACACCGCACACATCCACTCGCAGGAGTACCTCGCCCGGCCCGGGCCGCGGGTCCTCGCGTTCGCCCATCCTCAAAGGCTTGTCCGCTATCTTCCCCGGCACATCAACCCACCATGCACGCATGACTCTTCCTCGTCGTCGGATATCAGGAGGCTCGCACGGACCCTTCCCGCCTTCCAGAGGCGAAAGTCACGTCTGCACCGTGGTTGCCACGCGTGACGTACCGTCCCACCAGCTCGACGGCGGTACTTGCCGCCAGTGCCGTCAGCACCGAGACCAGCAGCAGGTCAGGCGGAGGCCATTCGAGCAGGAAGAACCCGCGGAGGAAATCAAGGCCCATCACCGCTGCCATCCCCACGTAGCATCCCGCCAGGACCAGTACCTTCGTTGCGTTCAGGGGCCGGGCAGTCACAGCCAGGATCCACGATCCGATGATGGTCAAGGTGATGGTGGTGGCCGAGCGGCTTGTCAGGACCCTGTGATCGCCGCTGAGGGACGCATAGGTGTTGACCCCAAGAATGGCTGTGGCCGTGATGACTCCTGCCGGTATCGCGAAGGACAGGGAACGCTTCAGAAAGCCCGGGACGTAGCGACGACTGCTGGGCAGGAGTGCCAGGAAGAACGCCGGTAATCCAATGGTCAAGCCATCGACGGCGGACAGTTGGCGGGGGAGGAAAGGATACGGCTGCAGCAACAATCCGCAGGCCACGGCCAGGACCGTGGCGTAGGCGGTCTTGCTGAGGAAGAGCATCGATACCCGTTCCATGTTGTTGATAGCCCTGCGCCCTTCGGCCACAATGCCCGGCAGGCGGCTGAAGCGTCCATCGAGCAGGACCAGCCGTGCCACGGCCTTGGTTGCCGGGGCGGCCGTGTCCATCGCGATGCCCAGGTCGGCAACCTTAAGCGCGGGAATGTCATTGACGCCGTCGCCCGTCATGGCAACAGTGTGGCCTTTTCGTTGAAGGGCCTGGATCAGGTCCTTCTTCTGGTGGGGGCCTACCCGGCCGAACACAGCATTGTCCTGGACGCAGGATGCCAGGGCTTCAGGATCCGCGGGGAGTGTTGTGGCGTCACAGGCAGGGCGGCCTCCCAGTCCCAACCTCCCGGCCAGCAGTCCCACTGTCCGGGGATCGTCGCCGGAAAAGATCTTGATCTGTACGCCCTGTTCCCGGAAGTAGTCCAGTGTGGCTGAGGCGTCCTCCCGTATCGATTCCCGAAACGTGACCAGCAGCACCGGTGAAGCGCCGGCGGGAGAAGGAATCCCGCCGGTACCCCCGGCGTCGTTTCCTGTAGCCAGTACCAGAGCCAGGGTTCGGAGACCGGAGGAGGCCAAGGCGGAAGCGCGCCCACGCGCCTCTTCAGCCGTGCCAAGAACAACCCCGGGGGCACCCAGGAGCCACGTCCGGGGCACTCCTGAGGCGCCGGCGAGCGTGACGGAGCTCCAGCGCCGCGCAGGGTCGAAAGGCACCGAGGCCAGGGGAGGTTGTGCACTTCGCGGAGGAAAGGCGGCCTTTAAGGCGCGGGCGGTCGCGTTTGTACGCTGGGTGGCACCGAAGCATTCCAGGGCATCCCGCCACTCCGGAAATTCTTCTTCCGGTCCGAGCAGATGAACTGCGTCGAAAACCATCCGGCCGTCCGTCAGCGTCCCGGTCTTATCCAGGCACAGGACGTCTACCCTCGCCAAGACCTCCACGGCGGCCAGTTCCTGGACGATGACCCGCAGCCTGGCCAGCCGGATCGCCCCGACGGCGAACGCCACGCTGGTCAGCAGGACCAGGCCCAAGGGGATCATCGCGATGGTGCTGGCCACAGCCGGCACCACGCCTTCCTTCCAGTCGCCGGACGCGAGCGCCGCGTTCCATCCGCCGTGCTGGATCATTTGGGAATTGAGGACCAGTGCAGACAACGGAAGGACCAGCCATGCAATGACTTTCAGGACCTTGTTGATTCCGGAGCGGATCTCGGAGGTCACGAGCGAGAAGCGTTTGGCTTCCGTCGCGATGCGTTGGGCGAAGGTCTCAAGGCCCACGGTGGTGATCCGGGCGAACCCCGATCCGGACACCACCAATGAACCCGACAGCAGGACCTGGCCTGCACTCTTCCGGACGGGTTCGGATTCTCCCGTCAGAAGTGATTCGTCGACGTCGAGGCTGCCGTCGCCAAGGCTGACGGCGTCGGCAGACACTTGGTCCCCGGCGCCCAAAACCACAATGTCGTCCTTGACGAGGTCCCGTCCCGGGATCACTTGCTCCGTCCCGTCCCGGAGCACAGTTGCCGGCGCACTGTGCAGGATGGCCAAACGGTCCAGGGCCCGTTTGGCCCGGTACTCCTGGACCACTCCGATAATGATGTTTCCCATCGCGGCGAGCCCGAAGAGTGCATCCTGCCATTGCCCCAGGACGAGCAACATCGCAAAGGCCGCAAAAACCAGGCCATTGAAGAGTGTCAGGACGTTCGCCCTGATGATGGCGCGCAGGCTGCGACTGGCTGGTAGTTGTGCGCTGTTGTCCAGGCCATGGTCGATGCGGAGCGCGACGTCCGCCCGGGTGAGTCCTTGCATGGCCCGGCGCCCTAGATCCTGTGCGTCATGGTGTCGGGACGCATGGTGCCCGCCATGGCGTGACAGTTCAATGCGGTGCCGCCACTGGCGTGGACCGCCGTCGCGGGGATGAGTGCGGGCCCGACGCCGGGGGCCAGCGCGGGGCGGGCTTGGTGCTGTGGTCTTCCACCAGGCCGGTACCTGCACATTCGCGCACGTCGAAGATGGCGATGGCTATCGCCTGCTTGTCGTCGTAGGGGCCTGACTCGAGCAGGGTGTTTCCTCTGGGGCCAACAAGGCGGAACCGAAAGTGGGAATACGCATCGACGAAAACTTCGAAATGTCCAGACATGGTGGAACTCTCAACTAGAACGTCAACGCCCCTGCCCCGGTGGCGTGGGCGCGCTGGTGGTCGGAAGTCGTGGGCATCCGGGTCCCAAGGGTCTTGTGCCACCTATTCTTGACGGTTCCCGCCGAGTGGATAAGGGACGAACGGCCCTGTTGCGGAAACCGGCCCTTGTCCGCAGCGGCGGATGCCCGGCATTGCTCAGAAGCCTGTGGGCTCGGTTTCGAGTTCCGGTTCATCGGGAAGATGTTCACGGTGCAGCGGCCGAAGGGCGGTCGTCGTGGGCAACCAGACGAGGCCGTCATAGCGTTGCCCCATGACGGTGGGGACGTAGTTGCCCCGTTCACGCGCAGGGTTGTAGACGACGCCGATGGCTCTGTGCCCGCGCCACGTGGAGAGCCACCGTCCGGCCCGGCCGGCGCCGTAGGCCAAAGCCGACGGCCCATTCAGTGCGCTGTGGAGGAGGTCCTCGTGGCTTCCTTGAATTGCGTTGGGTACGTCCATGGTCTGCCCGGGCGCACCCCAGGAGTGCGCAGCTGTCACTGAGCCACTGTATGAGGCGAAACCGACCAACACTACGGAACCGTGGTGGCGCCGGCGCATCAGTTGTCCGATGTTGACCATGCCGCCGGCTGCCATGTCCGTCGCCCGGGCATCCCCTATGTGCGTATTGTGCGCCCAGATGATTCCCTTCGAACCGGCTCCGTGATGGCGGGACAGCCGGTCTATGGTGTCGCTCATGTGGTAATCCCGGATGTTCCAGGACTGTTCGTCACCGCGGACCATGGTCCGGTAATAATGTTCTGCGTTTGAGGCGACTATTGCGTTCTGCATGACGTCGAAAGCCAGGGGATCCTGTTCCACCCGGCCCAAGGTCTGCCGGTGGACCTCAGCCAGCAGCCCCACAACGTCCGCCTCGCAGGAGCGGGGAACCATCCGGGTAGCCGAGGCATATCGCTGTGGGTCCTCGCCGAATGGCACGAAGCAACGCCATGCCTGCAGCGCCGCGGGAACCGACTCCGGCGCATTGGACTCAAGCCAGCTGAAGATTTCCCGTAGGGAGTCCCACAGGGAATAGACATCCAGCCCGTAAAACCCCGTTCGCCGGTCTTCAGGGCGGCCCAAGTTCCATTGATGCAGCCAGTCGAGGAAGTGCGCTACTTCCCCATTGGCCCACATCCACGTTGGCCAGCGCGAAAAGGCAGCAAGGACCTGCGCCGCGTCAAGATCCTGTTCGGCATGGCCGCGGAGCCACTGGTTGATGCGCCAGCAGTCCGGCCAATCGCCTTCGACTCCGATCCAGGTGAAACCGTGTTCCTCGATGAGGCGCCTGCTCAGGACGGCACGCCAGTGGTAGTACTCCTGTGTTCCGTGGGACGCTTCCCCGAGGCAAACAAAACGGGCAGGTGCGCATAATGTGACCAGGTCGTCCAGGTCCCCGGCGGCCTCAAGGGGACGTGCCAGTGCCCTGATTTCTTCGGATTCCGTTGCGTGGGCGTGGGCTGCGTTCATGGCAGAAGCTCCGACGCCTGGCTTTTGTTTGCGGCGGGCAGCAGGTATCGGGTGAACCAATCAGCAGCCAGCGCAGCCACCTGGTCCAGGGTGCCGGCCTCTTCGAACAGGTGCGTGGCCCCCGGGATGATGTCCAATCGCACGGCAAACGACGGCGGAGATGTTCGCCTGCGGCCCGGCGGCCGCCCACAAGGCTGCACCGGCTCCCGTGCTTGCCCCGAAGTAGCCGATTCCGATCCGGGAGCCGGCATGGCGGGCCTCAATCCACCGCGTTGCGTGGTGAAGCCGCTCCGCGAGGAGTGGAATGTTGAACACATTGGAACGGTCGCGTTCCTCGGCCGGGGTGAGGAGGTCCAGCAGGAGGGTGCCCAGGCCGGCATCATTCAGTGCGCGTGCCACGAAGCGGTTGCGCGGGCTGTGGCGGCTGCTGCCGCTGCCATGGGCGAAGATCACCACGGCCCGGCATCCTGGCGGCTCAGGAGGTTGCCCTGCAGCCGCACCGATCCGGCCGGTATGCCTACTTCATTTCCGTCGCCGTTTTCACTCCCATCGCGGGGTTCGTTCCCGTCGCCCGCGCCGGAGGCCGCCGGCGGGGGCAGCATGCTGGCCGCCGCGTCCAGCAGCCGCACCACTTCCTCGTCTTCCACGGGAGAGAAGTCGCGGTAGTGGTAGCCCACGGCACGGAAGTCCCGGGGCGTCATCAGGCAGATCGTCCCGTCAGCCTCCAGGAAAGAGGCAGCCGTACCCGCCGGTGCCACCGGAACAGCCATAATGACTTTCTGTGCGCCGAGCATCCTGGCCGCACGGCAAGCCACGCGTGCCGTGGAACCAGTGGCGATTCCATCGTCCACAACAATCGCGGTCCGCCCATGAAGGTCCGCGCGCGGGCGGCCCTGGCGGTAGCGGGCCACCCTTTCGTTGAGGAGCCGGCGTTCCCTTTCCTCGACCGCCGCCACGTCCACTTCTGAAAGGCGTGCCCTGGCAACAGTTTCCCGGTCGAGGAACCGTATGTTGCCTTCGCCGATTGCACCCATGGCAAGCTCCGGGTGGAAAGGCACGCCAAGCTTGCGCACCACTATGACGTCAAGGGGAACGCCCAGGGTCTTTGCGACTTCGTAGGCAACCGGCACGCCCCCACGGGGCAACCCCAGGATCACCACGTCATCGAACCGCAGTGCTGCGATTCGCTGTGCAAGTTGCCGGCCGGCGTCCGCACGGTCCGTGTATTCAAGCATCATGACTTACTCTGTTCCGCTGGTGGCGGCCCTCAGGAACCGCCCGGACCTGCGTTCTGCCACAGGCCGATGACATTTCCTTCGGGATCCGTGAAATAGGCATTCCAGCCGCTGCCGGGAACTTCCATCTTTCCCCGGAGCGTGCTGCCTCCGGAGGCGTTGATGCTTTGCAGGGCGGCATCGATATCGGCCACTTCTATGGTCACCACAACCGAGTTCAACCCGGCGTTCCTGCGGTAAATCCCGCCATTGATGGAGGTAGGAGGTGCGTCGGCGGAACCGGGCTGCTGACCGGAAGTCTGCGCAAGGCTGTATTCCGATTCAGGTATCACCTGAAATGACCAGCCGAAATTGGAATGGTAGAAATTCCTTGCCCGGTCTTCATCATCGGCCGGGATCTCAAAATGTACGACGCCGCCCATTGTCGGCCATGCCCTCAAGCACGCTCCGGAACGGTAACCGTTCCGGCAGTATCGCCGCCGTCGATGACGAACTCTGCTCCGGTGACAAATGATGCCTCGTCTGAAGCGAGATAAAGAACAAGGTCGGCAACCTCACCGGGATGGCCCACCCGCCCCATCGCCACATGGCTCATGTCGATGGTCATTCCGGCGGTCATGGGCGTGGAGATGACACCGGGGTGGACTGAGTTGACGCGGATGCCGTGGCGTCCCAAATCCAAAGCGGCACTCTTGCTGAGTCCACGCACGCCGAACTTCGATGCCGTGTACCCGGGAATTTGTTCGTAACCGCGAATACCCGCAATGGAGGAAACGTTGATGATCGAGCCGCCCCTGGACTTTTTCAGGGCCGGTATCGCAGCCTTGATGCCGTTGAAGCAACCGGTCAGGTTCACGGCAATGATGGTGTTCCATTGGTCAAGGGTGTAATCCTCGATCGGGGCAGCATTGACGATTCCGGCATTGTTCACCAGGACATCCAGTCCACCGAATTCATTGACTGCGGTTGCCACTGCCGACTCCCAGTCATCGGGACGGGTGACATCCAGGCGCACCGCTACCGCCCCGGCCCCGATCCGCGCGGCTGTTTCCTTCGCCTCCTCATCCAGCACATCTCCGATCACAACCCTGGCCCCCTCGCCATGGAGGCGGGCGGCCACAGCGGCACCGATGCCCCGGGCGCCGCCACTGATCAGCGCTACTTTGTCGATTAGACGTTCCATAATTGGGTTCTCCATTGCCGGATGGCTGCGTTGCTTCCGCGCGTCGCCATCGATGATCGCAGTTGCCATTTCATGCTCCATGGGAGCGTGTCCCGGCAACAGTGCCGAAAGTCACGGCCTGACCGCGGCGTGGCCGGCCTTACCAGCGCCTCAGGACTTTCGACTCTGGCAGAGGCTCCGCGGGAGCAGTGGCATTGATCCATGAGCGCCCGAACAAGCCAATGGCCGCTGATCCGCAAGGACCTTTCCACCATGAAAGTTCCGCCGAACATGCTGGATTATGGGCGAACACGGGCCGCCTTTTCCTGGGACGATGCCCGCAGTGCGCTGACCGGGACCCCGGGGGCGGGGTGAACATGGCCCTTGAAGCAGTGGACCGGCATGCGGCAGGGCCCCTCGCCAACCAGGACGCGCTGCGCTTCGTCCAAGGCACCGGGGAAGTCCTCAGCGTGAGCTATGGAGAACTGGCGGCGTCTTCGAACCGGTTCGCCAACGTTCTTCAGAGCCTGGGCGTGGCCAAGGGTGATCGTGTATTCTCGCTGATCGGCCGGACACCCGAGCTCTACACAGCCGTTGCGGGCACCTTGAAGAACGGGAGCGTCTTCTGTCCGCTGTTCTTCGCGTTCGGCCCGGAACCCGTAAAGCAGCGCCTGCTCTGGGCGAAGGGAAGGTACTTGTCACCACCCGGGCGCTCTATCGCAAGAAGATCGTGCCGATCCGGGACGCCCTCCCCGAACTGAGGCACGTGTTGCTGACAGACTGCGAAGGCACACCGGATCCGGGCACGGAAGACCTCACGGTGCTGATGCGCGAGGCATCCGCGGACTTCACCCTCCGGCCCACGCAGGCCGGGGATATGGCGTTGCTGCACTTCACCAGCGGAACCACAGGCACTCCCAAAGGTGCCGTACACGTTCACGACGCCGTCACAGCGCACTACATGACCGGACAGTATGCCCTGGATTTTCACCCCGGCGATATCTATTGGTGCACGGCGGACCCCGGGTGGGTGACCGGAACGTCCTACGGCATCATTTCACCGTTGGCGCACGGTCTGACCACGGTTGTGGACCAGGAAGAAATGGACATCGACCGTTGGTACCGGATATTGCAGGATGAATCGGTAACCGTCTGGTACACCGCCCCCACTGCCTTGAGAATGCTCATGAAGGCCGGTGCCGACCGTGCCAGGGACTACGACCTGTCAGCATTGCGGTTCATCGCCAGCGTCGGAGAGCCGTTGAATCCGGAGGTGGTGATGTGGGGCCGGGAAGCATTCGGTCTGCCGATCCACGACAATTGGTGGCAGACCGAAACCGGCGGAATCATGATCTCCAACTACGCTGCCATGGACATCCGCCCTGGCTCCATGGGCAAGCCCCTGCCCGGAATCGATGCCGCGCTGGTTCTGCGGGACAAGGATGACCGCCCGGTTCTCTGCGATGGGGAAGCGATCCTCGTAGAAACGCCGGACACCATCGGCGAACTGGCCCTGAAGCCCGGATGGCCGTCAATGTTCCGGGGGTACCTGAACGAGGAAGAGCGCTACCGCAAGTGCTTCGCAGGTGGCTGGTACCTCACCGGGGACCTGGCCAAGCGCGATGAAGACGGCTACTTCTGGTTCGTCGGCCGCGGCAACGACGTCATCAAGTCCTCGGGGCACCTGATTGGCCCGTTCGAGGTGGAAAGCTGCCTGCTGGAGCATGAGGCAGTGGCTGAAGCGGGGGTGATTGGTGTCCCGGACGCTGTTGCCGGTGAGCTCGTCATGGGGTTTGTGGAGCTCAAATCCGGCTTCGAGCCGACTGAGGACGTCCGTGGGGACATTGTGGCTTTCAGCCGCAGGCGCCTGGGGCCGGCCGTGGCTCCGAAGTCCATTGAGTTCAGCGCCGACCTGCCGAAGACGCGCAGCGGAAAGATTCTCAGGCGGCTTTTGAAGGCACGGTTCCTGGGACTGCCGGAAGGCGATACGTCAACGCTTGAGCCCTCCGGCACGGACGCCCGGCAAGGGAGGCCCTCATGAGGGACCCCATGTCGGCCCCGCCCGGCAGGCTGGATCGCGAAGAAGGGCTCCGACTCCTTCGCCAGATGCTCCGCGTACGCAGGCTTGAGGAACAATGCGTAGAGCTGTACAGTGCATCCCGGATCCGGGGTTTCCTCCACGTCTACATAGGCGAGGAAGCCGTCGCTGCCGGGGTGATGGAGACGCTGGGCCCGGAGGACGCCGTTGTTGCAACCTACCGCGAGCACGGCCACGCACTGCTGCGCGGCGTGGATGCAGGCCGCATCCTGGCGGAAATGTACGGGTGCATCGAAGGTTGTTGCCGGGGAAGGGGCGGCTCCATGCACCTCTTCGATGCCGCTACGAATTTCTACGCTGGCAACGCGATTGTTGCCGGCGGGCTTCCCCTGGCTGTGGGCCTGGCACTTGCCAACAAACTGCAGGGCAAGGAGGGCGTCAGCGTCTGCTTTTTCGGCGAGGGGGCAGTAGCCGAGGGCGAATTCCACGAGAGCCTGAACCTGGCAGCGTTGTGGCAGCTGCCGGTCCTGTTCTGCTGTGAAAACAACCTCTACGCCATGGGCACCGCTTTGGGGCGCTCGCAATCGCAGACGGACATCGCGCTCAAGGCCGCAGGCTACGGTATGCCGGCGTGGGCGGTGGACGGAATGGATGTAAGGGCGGTCAAAGAGGCGTCCCGTCGAGCAGTGGATGCGGTGCGTTCAGGTGGTGGGCCACACTTCCTGGAGTTCCGTACATACCGGTTCCGTGCGCATTCGATGTTCGACCCGGAGCGTTACAGGGACAAGGCCGAAGTCGCCAGGTGGCAGGAACGGGACCCTGTCCTGTTGCTGCGCTCGGCCCTGGAAGCAAACGGCGACCTCTCCGAGGAAGCCTGGAAGGAGCTCGAATCCGCCGTCGACGCCGAGGTGGCAGCCGCCGTCGAGTTCGCGGAAAAGGGGACCTTGGAACCGGTGGAGCAACTGACGCGCTTTGTCTACAGCGACGGGGGAGACGGTGAAAACAAGCTACCGTGAGGCACTCCGGGAAAGTATCCGTGATGCCCTGCAGCGCGATGACAGGGTGTTCCTCATGGGGGAGGACGTGGGTGCCTACGGCGGTTCATTTGCCGTCAGCCTCGGCCTGCTGGAGGAGTTCGGCCCTGAGCGCATCCGGGATACGCCACTTTCCGAGTCGGCCTTCGTCGGTGGCGGTATTGGTGCGGCACTGGGCGGGATGCGTCCCATTGTGGAGATCATGACCGTGAACTTCAGCCTCCTGGCGCTGGACCAGATCGTCAACAACGCAGCTTCGCTGCTGCACATGTCCGGTGGACAGTTCCACGTTCCCCTCGTCATCCGGATGACGACGGGAGCGGGCCGGCAACTTGGCGCCCAACATTCACACAGCCTCGAAGGCTGGTACGCGCACATCCCCGGCGTGAAGATCCTGGCCCCGGCCACTCTCGAGGATGCCAGGGGCATGCTCTGGACCGCCCTGGAAGACCCGGATCCTGTGCTGATTTTTGAGCACGGATCCCCGTACAACGTCGCGGGGGAACTCAGTGACGACGCCGGACCGGTTGACATCAGCTCGGCCGCCCTGCGCCGCAGGGGCAGCGACGTCTCCCTCATTACCTATGGCGGCACCCTTCCGATGGTCCTGGACGCCGCAGGGCAGCTTGCAGCAGAGGGCATCGAAGCCGATGTCCTGGATCTGCGGTCCCTGAGGCCATTGGACGAATCGGCGATAGTGGAAACCGTGTCCCGGACCGGAAAGGCCGTGGTGGTTGACGAGGGCTGGCGCAGCGGGAGCATTTCTGCCGAGATCATCGCCCGCATCATGGAACGTGCCTTTTATGAGCTCGATGCTCCGGTGGCCCGGGTGTGCAGTGCGGAAGTGCCCATTCCCTACTCCAAGCATCTGGAGCTGGCTGCCTGCCTTCTGCGGAAAAGGTAGTAGCTGCCGTGAAAGAAACGATGGGCCATGGTTGATTTCCTCATGCCTTCCCTCGGCGCGGACATGGACCACGGAAAGATCGTCGAATGGCTGGTCAAGCCCGGTGACTACGTCCGCCGCGGCGACATTGTGGCTGTGGTCGATACGGACAAAACAGTCATGGACGTGGAGACCTTTCACGAGGGAGTTGTTTCCGAGCTCCTGACCGGGATCGGTGAGACAGTCCCGGTTGGCACGCCCCTGGCGAGGATCACCCCCACGCCTGCGGAAACCGCACCGGTTCAGCGGGTAAAGGCGCAGAAGCCATCAAGCACGCCTGCGCCGACCCCTCCAGTGCGGCACTTGGCCCACCGTCTGGGGGTGGAAGCCTCGGAGGTGCACGGCACCGGGAAGGACGGCAGGGTCACCCGGGCGGACGTCGAACATGCCGTGACCGCCGGAACGCGGAAAGAGGTAAAGTCCTCGCCCCGGGCCAGGCGCCTGGCGCACGAATCGAAGGTGGACATGGCACTGGTCACCGGAACCGGTCCCGGTGGTGCCGTGACCGAGGCCGACGTCAGGCGCTACCTCCTGCAATCACCCGACGGCGGCACAACAGTCCACCCAGGGGACGTACCCGGGACTGCCGGGCCCCCGGAAAGCGGGGGACAACCGCCAAACAATCTGCCCGCCGGTCCGCTGGCCGGTCCGCCGGCTCTGCACGACACGCCGGAACGGGCCGATACTTTGCGGCGCGCCATCGGGACGCTGATGGAGCGGTCGAAGAAAACCATCCCGCACTACTACTTGACGGAGACACTGGACCTTGAACACGCGGTCCAGTGGATGACGGCAACCAACGCCCAGAGGGCCGTGGCGGAGCGTTTGGTGGCCTCCGTGCTGTTGCTCAAAGCAGCCGCTGTGGCGGCCCGTGATGTGCCTGAAGTGAATGGATTCTTCCAGGACGGCGGGTTCCAGCCGGCGTCGTCGGTTCACTTGGGAGTTGCAGTGGCACTGAGGCGCGGAGGACTGGTGGCGCCGGCCATCCACGACGCTGACACCTTGTCCTTGGATGAACTCATGAAACGGCTCAAGGACCTGGTGAGCCGTGCCCGGTCGGGTCGTTTGCTGCGCGCGGAGATGGCCGACCCCACGGTCACTGTGACCAACCTTGGCGATTTGGGCGTGGAGAGCGTCTATGGCGTGATCTATCCGCCACAGGTGGCGATGATCGGAATCGGCCGGGTGAGCGAACAGGCTTGGGCGCGGAACGGGATGGTGGGGATCCGCCACGTGGCGGTTGCCACGCTGTCCGCCGATCACAGGGTCAGCGACGGCCTGCGTGGTGCGCGATTCCTGAACCGCATGAATGAGCTGCTGCAGGAACCGGAGGAGCTATGACCCACGATGAAGCACGCGATGCCGTCCAAGCCGCCCTGGGCGTGGTTGCTCCGGACATAGACCTGGACGAGGTCGAAGGCCGATCCCGTCTTCGACAGGATCTTGAGCTGGATTCCGTCGATTTCCTGAGGTTGGTGGAAACCTTGGACGTTCAGACAGGCGTCAACATTCCGGAAAGCGACTATCCCAAAGTGGGTACCGTGGACGGACTCATCGACTATCTCGCCTCCGGCGGAGCAGGGGACCGCTAGTCCGGAGCGGGCTATGGCACCCCAGCCCATGACTTCCGGAGTCATCCGGTTATGGCTAGCATGGCCTTGAAGTACCCGATTCCGCATACGCCTGCGGATGAGGGGCGGCCCGGTTAACGGCAGAAGCTGAACTTGGTTGTTGTCCGACCGGTTCTGCGGCTGCGTGATACGAATCGTTGCGTTCTTGATCTTGGGGACCGTAAACCGGCTGGATTTGCACGTTAGCCGGTTCAGGAGGTCCGGACATGCAAGGCACAGAGGGCTGGACTTCCCCTATGAAGGGCCGGGTCGACTTGCTGCTCAGGGAGTTCGTGGCCCGTGCAGACGAATTGCTCCATGCCCAGGAGCAGATGAACGGCCTGCTGGCAGCCGTCGTGTCCATTGCCGAGGACTTGAGCCTTGAAGCAGTCCTTGACCGCGTCGTGAATTCTGCCTGCCTCCTGCTGGATGCGCGGTTCGGGGCGTTGGGGGTGATAGGGGAGGACCAGCGCCTCAGCCACTTCATCACCGTTGGTATCGATGAGGAAGGGATCAGGTCGATCGGGGACCTGCCCACCGGGCACGGGGTACTGGGTCACCTGATCAGGGAACCTGCGCCCCTGCGTCTTCATGACCTTGGAAAGCATCCGATGGCGGTTGGCTTTCCGCCGCACCATCCGCCCATGAAGACTTTCCTGGGCGTACCCATCCGGGTGCGTGACACGGTGTTCGGCAACCTGTACCTCACCGAGAAGAAAAACGGCCAGGACTTTACGCGCGCTGACGAGGACCTGGCGGTGGCGCTTGCTGCTGCAGCAGGCGTCGCTATCCAAAATGCCCGGCTTTTCGATGAGAGCAATCGGCGGAGGCGCTGGTTGGAGGCCGGTATGGAGCTCGCCAGCCTGCTGATTGCCGGAGAGCCCGACGGCGGCCAGACGGACCTTGATCGCGTGGGGGAAGCTGCCGTGCATGCTTCGGACTCAGTCTTGGCGGTGATTGCTGTTCCGGACCCGGAGGGGACCCTGCGTTGCCGGTCCGCCGTGGGAGTCCAAGGGATGTACGCGGGCCAGGAGTTGCCGGGTTCCGAGGTAGGCGGTGCCGTGCAGGAATCCGGCCAGTCACGCCTTATCCATGATGCTTCCACGGCATTGGGAGTAGGCATGTCGGAGAAGCTTGGCACCGTGCTTGTGTCTGCGCTGGGCCACCGTGGCACGGACAACGGAGTGCTGATGCTCGCAAGGGCCGCGGGAGCCCCTGCCTTCACGCATTCAGACCTTGAATCCAGCGCTTTGTTCAGCAGCAGGATCGGTTTGGCGCTGGATCTTGCCCGGGCCAGTGCCCGGAGGGAACAGAACGTAGTGTTGTCAGATCGCGAGCGGATCGCCCGTGACCTGCACGACCTGGTGATCCAGCGTTTGTTCGCCGCAGGGCTTGGGATCCAGAACCTCAAGAGGTTCGTCGACGACCCGGCCGGACATGAACGGATGCAGGCCGTCTCCCGGGAACTCGACGGCATCATCCACGCCCTGCGGGCCACCATTGAAGAGCTCCGCGCCGATCCGCCGGGAGAGACGGAGTGACTTTCGGCCCTGTTACTTACCATCCCGCCGGGTGATCCTGACCTGACGGAGCGCGAGACGAGCAGGAGGCCAAGGATGCACCAGGAGACCCCGGGCAGCGGGATCGTCGTGGGAGTTGATGGATCCGAGGCGTCCATCGCAGCGCTGCGTGAGGCCCGCCGGCTTGCTGATGCCACGGGGCAGACTGTGGAGGCCACTGCGTTCTGGGACTATCCCCAAATAGTTGACGGCTACGTTGCCGTGGGGATCGGTCGCTTTGAAGATGCAGCGGCTGAGATATTGCAGCAGTCGGTGGAGAAGGCCTTCGGCCCGGCCCTCCCGGACAATGCGGTGACCCGCCTGGTACGCGGCCATCCCCGGCAGGGGCTCATAGAGGCCAGCCGGAACGCCGGCATGGTGGTGGTGGGGCGTCGGGGGCATGGTGGTTTTGGCGGCCTCCTGCTGGGGTCGGTCAGCTCGGCATGTGTTGCCCATGCCCATTGCCCTGTCCTTGTGGTGCATGCGCCGGAAACAGACGTCCACTAGGTGTAATTCCCACTGAGGTTGTGAACGCGGCTGATGGGGGTTTTGCCTCCGATGCCGGTATGGGTTCGGTGATGATTGTAATGGTGGAGCCATGCCGGGTAGGTGGCGGCGCGCTCGGTTTCTGAGGTGTAGGGCCGGGCGTAGGCCCATTCGGTGGCGAGGGTGCGGTTGAAGCGTTCCACCTTGCCGTTGGTTTGGGGTCGGTAGGGGCGGGTGCGCCGGTGTTTGAGGTGCGGTCCCAGGGCTGCTGCGAAGGTCCGGGAGCGGTAGCAGGACCCGTTGTCCGTGAGCACCGCTTTGACGGTGATGCCGTGGGCGGCGAAGAATGCGGCGGCTCGCAGCCAGAAGGCGGCGGCCGTTTCCTTCTTTTCGTCGTTGAGGATTTCGGAGTACGCGAGCCGGGTGTGGTCATCGACGGCATGATGCAGGTAGGCATAACCGGTCCCGGCACGGCGGTTCCGCTGCCCCTTGGCGCGTCCGAGGGCGCGGTGTCCGCCGCCGTCGGGGATGCGCCCAAGCTTCTTGATGTCCACGTGGATCAGGTCTCCGGGGTTCTCGTGCTCGTAGCGCTGCGGTGCAGGTGTGCGAACGGGCAGACCGGTGCCCTGATCCAGGCAGGCCAGCCGGGGCATCCGGTACCGGGTCAGGACCTTGCCGACGGTGGAGCGGGCCAAGCCCAGGTGGGCCGCTATCCGGTGCGGTCCCCACCGCCGATTGAACCTCAACCCCACAATGCGGCGTTCGGTGCGTACGGGGGTGCGTTTCGGGCTCCGCCGCGGGCGGGAGGACGCGTCAGCCATGCCGTCCTCACCACGGACCCTGTAGCGGTCCACCCACTTCTTGGCCGTCGCTGGTGAGCATTGAAAACGTTCCGCGGCCCGGCGCAACGTCCAGCCCTCCTCAACGACCAAACGGGCCAGCTTCGCCCTGGCCTTAGGTGTCAGATCGGCGTTGGCATGGGTAACGTAGGACAACGAGAGCCTCCTGGCGTCGAGATGAGTGTGGTAACCCAAATCGATACCGGAGGCTTTCGCCTTTTACATCACGCCACGCTGTTCACAACCTCCATGGGAACTACAACTAGGGAGCAGCAGGGGAGCAATGGAAGCTTTGGTGATCTACGAGTCGATGTACGGCAACACCCGGCGGGTCGCGGAGGCCATTGCCGACGGACTGGGTGGGGCAGTTGCTGCCAGCGTCGTTCCGGTCGGTGATGTTGAGGAGGGACGGATCATCGGATGCGATCTTGTGGTCGTTGGCGGCCCGACCCACGTTCACGGCATGAGCAGGCCCTCAACCCGGCGACGGGCAGCCGACGTCGGATCCGCCACCGGGGAACTCGACGTGAGTACGCAGATCAACGTAGGCGTCCGCGAATGGTTGGCGGCAACCCGCGCGGCTGTGCCCGGGCAGAACGCAGTGGCCTTCGATACGCGGAACCATGGCCTGGAAATCATCACCGGCAGCGCGGCGCGGGGTATCAGCGAAGGACTGCGCAAAGCCGGATTCCAGCTCCTGGCAGATGGTGAGAGCTTCGAAGTAGGTCCCGGACCAGCAGTGGACCAGGAGGAAATTGACCGGGCCTCCCGTTGGGGTGCTGAACTGGCGCAATTACTTGTAGAACAACAGACCGGAGAAAATGATGAATGAGACGCAGCCTGCCCGACTCGATGGAGCCCGCCACGTCAGCGAAGAATTATCCCCCGAGCGCTGCTGGGAGCTGCTGCGGTCCGAAGAAACAGGCCGGGTGGGCTTTGTACACCATGGCCGCGTGATGATTCTTCCGGTGCATTACCTGGTCCGTGACCACGCCATCTATTTTCGGACGGCGCCTTCCGGTTTCATTGGAGAACCGTCGGCCCGGCTCCAGACGTCCTTCCAGGTCGACCACACCTGGCCGGACCGGAGCGAAGGCTGGTCGGTACTGGTCAGCGGGCCGTCCTCCCACGTCCTGGAAGAAGAAACCATCAAGGAGCTGTGGGGCAAAGTGATGCCCGAACCCTGGGCCGGTGGTGAACGGACTCTGTTTATCCGCATCCAGGCGGACCTCATTTCCGGACGCCATGTGCATCTGAGCTAGGATCAGTGCCCCTCAAATTCCTGGCCCACGCAGACTCCAGGCCACCCAAACTCCCAACCCACCCAAACTCCCAGCCCACGCAAAAATCCGGCTGCCCCTTGCTGGTGATCAGCAAGGGGCAGCCGGATCTGCGTGGGGACGCCGGGGTCAGCCCTTGTGCTTGACCGGCTTCACCCTGGTGATGATGGTCGGGCACGGCAGTTTCGCAAGAACGGCATGTGCGGTGGAACCAAGCATCAGGCGTTTGAAGCTGCCGCGGCCGCGGCTGCCGACAACCAGCAAGGATGCGGTCTTTGCAGCTCCCAGCAGCGCCTCTGCCGGGCTTCTGTCTGTCTGCAGCACTTGGTGGACCGTGAGGTCAGGGTAGGTATCGGCCAGGCCGGCCACCGTCTCGGCGAGCACCACCCGTTCTTCTTCCTCGATGATGCCGTTGAAGTCACCGCCCGGCATCCCCCTGCTGAGCCATGGATCCGGGAGCCGGAAGGCGTGCAGCACGGTCAGTTCCTGCCCTGTCCGGTCGGCCTCGGCAGCGGCGAAGCCCACCGCCTGGATGGATTCTTCGGATCCGTCCGCCCCGACCAGCACGCCTTGGCGGGTGCTGAGGTCATGTTCGCCGATCACGGCCACCGGGCACTGCGCGACCGCCGCGACCTGGAGCGCACGGTCGGTGAGTGAACCACCAACCCAACTGTGGCCGGAACCGATCACCACCATGGAGGCCTTCTTGGACTTTTTCCGCAGCGAGTAACCGGGTGCGCCGTGGACCAGGTCCGTGCTGAGGCTGACCGTCGGTTCCATCTTGGCGGCGCGGTCCTTGGCATCTGAAAGGAGGGCAGCGCCGGAGTTGCGGATCCAGTCGTTGTAGCCAACAGCGTCATAAGCCCACCTGTCGTCCACGGCATGGACGAGGAGGACGGGCAACTTCAGCGCGGCCGCCCGGTGCATCGCCCAACGCATTGCCGCTTCACTGCTGGGAGAGTCGCCGACACCGACGACAATGGCCTCACTCATGACTGATCCTCATCTTCTTGAAGGTCGCCCGGTCGCGACGCCGGGTCGTGTCACTCCAGTCTTGACCAGCGCTGATGTGATGGTTAGGGCCCTAAGTCCCGGAGCAGGGCCTAAGCCGGATCGTTCAAGCTGATCGTCTCCAGGTATTCGGGGACGCGGGCCTTCCAGCCCAGCTCGTGTTTGATGCGCAACCGCAAAGCATCCGATGCTTCCGGCTCGCCGTGCGTGATGTACGTCATCCGCGGGGCCTTCGGTGCCGTGCGCATCCACCGGATGATGGCATCGGCGTCGGCATGGGCGCTGTAGCCTTCCAGTTGCACAACTTCGGCCCGGATATGGACGTCCCGGCCGTAGATGCGAAGGTCGCGTGTTCCTGCCGCGAGGGTGGCTCCCCGGGTCCCGCCGGCCTGATAGCCGCTCAGGACCACCGTGTTCCTGGGATCCCCGCCGTATGCCTCAATGTGATGGAGGACCCTGCCGCCCGTGAGCATCCCGCTGGCAGAGATGATGATCATGGGCCCTCCCCGAAGGTTCAGGAGCTTGGAATCATCGGCAGTGCGGGTCATGGTGGCCAGCTGGTACATGGCATTGAACTCTTCGGGCTTGAGGCGATGCTCCTCCGGGTGCTGTTGGTACATGTACGACGCATCAATGGCCATCGGACTGTTGAGATAGATAGGGACCTCGGGTATAGCGCCTTTCAGTCGGAGCCGCGCCAACTGCAGCAGGAGCGTTTCCGCCCTGCCGACGGCGAAGGCAGCTATCAGAACGACGCCGCCCCGTTTCACCGTGCGCCTCACCACATCACCTAATTCGCTTTCCGCATCGCCCGGCGGGTGCTGCCGGTTCCCGTAGGTCGATTCGGTGACGAGCACGTCAACGGCTTCCAGGTCCCGGGGTGGGTACATAAAGGGATCATCCGCGCGGCCAAGATCACCGGTGAAATGCACCGAGGCGTTTCCGGCCTGGAGCCGGATCTGGGCCGCGCCAAGGATATGGCCGGCTGGTACGAATACCGCTTCGAAGCCGGTTCCTATCTGCAATGGAGTGTCGAAGTCGACAGGTCGGAAACTCTGCAGTGACCGCGTCGCATCCAAGGCGGTGTACAGGGGCAGCACGGGGTCGTGCTGGGAGGAACCGGCATGCGCGGCGTGCCTCGCTTCCTCTTCCTGGAGGTGCCCGCTGTCCATCAACAGAAGCTTGGAGAGTTGGCTCGTCCCCTGCGTGCTGTAGACCGGGCCGCGGAAGCCGTCCCTGACCAGCAGGGGAAGGTACCCGGTGTGGTCAAGGTGGGCATGGGTCAGGAGGACTGCGTCGATCGACGACGGACTTACCGGGAACGGCCTGCGGTTGCGTTCCCGGAGGCGTTTGTACCCTTGGAAGAGACCGCAGTCCACCAGCACGCGGGTGCCCTGATGGTCGAGGAGGTACCTGGATCCTGTCACTGTATCTGTAGCCCCCAGGAACCTGAGGCTGGCAACGTCGCTGTTCTTCATTGTTCCTCCCGGACCTCCGTTGGACAGGAAAAATCCGGCGCAGCGGAGTCCGCAGCGCCGGATGTGTTATTGGGTTCAGGGTGCCGCTGCAACGTGGTGGTGCCGGTATTCCTCGGTGCTTGGCCTGATGGCAAAGGCTGTGACAACCAGGGCGACTGCCCCGGCGATCCATGCCGTCCAGGCTGCTCCGGTAGCCGAGGCGTAGTTGCCCAGCCAGGGGGCCAGCAGCAGGACTACGGCCACCAGTGCTTGTGCCCACTCAACAACCGGCATTCCCGGGAGGGCGAGGTTGATGGCTCCGCTGATGACCAGCAGGACACCCAAGGTGACCATCATCGCCGTCGACATTCCTGTTTGGGAGGTCCAGAGGACCGACAGCGCCGTGTAGGCGCCTGCTGCGACAACAACGTAATCCTGCCATCGCGTCCACTTCTTCATGGGGATCATGCTCCTTCATTTCCTTGATACCGGAAGCAACCGTTACGTCCCCGGTATCCTGTAGTTCCAGATTCCCCTTCCACCGGGCTGCGCAACAGGGCCGAAAGTCACCGCCCGCGTAGGCCTTTGGTCCCTTGCTTGGATCAGGCGGGCAGACAAGAATCGGAATGCACCACGTAGGTGCAGAATCCACTACATGGGTTGAGGCTATAGGCGCACGCTGTGCGCCGGACGGGAGGGTCATGTTCGCGGACGCGCCCGCTACGAGCGGCGACCACACTCCCGGAGTTTTGCGGGTCTTCATCCTTGACGACCATGAATTGGTACGGCGGGGCCTGCAGGAGCTGTTGGAAAACGAAGGCTTCCTGGTAGTAGGGATGTCGGGTTCGGCAGAGGAGGCGGCCCGAAGGATCCCGGCGTTGCGGCCGGACATTTCGGTCCTGGACGCGCGCCTGCCGGACGGCACCGGCATTGAAGTATGCCGCAACGTCCGGTCGGTCGATCCGTCGCTGAACTGCGTTATTCTCACCAGTTACGACGACGAGCAGGCCCTCAGGGGAGCGATCATCGCCGGCGCGGCCGGCTACATACTCAAGGAAATCGGCGGCAGCGACCTGCTGGGTGCTCTGCGCCGCGCGGCGCACGGAGAATCCCTGTTCGACGAGGCGGTCAAGGCCCGGGTTGTGCAGGGGCTCACCGAACCCAAACGGGACGATCCCAGGCTGGCGGCACTGACGCCCCAGGAGCGGAGGGTCCTGAAGTTCGTCGGCGAAGGCCTGACCAACCGGCAAATCGGAGAAGAGATGCTGCTGGCAGAGAAGACCGTCAAGAACTACGTGTCCTCCCTGCTGGCCAAGTTGGGATTCGAACGCCGGACGCAGGCGGCGGTCTACATGGCGCATAGCCCCGACGAAGCCGACGGCGGGCCCGCGCACTGAGTAGACCGCGCACTGGACCGTCAGCGCAGGGGAACGGACCACGTCAACGATGTGCCGTCGCCCGGGGTGCTGGTGACGGCACAGGAACCATTGAGGTCGGCTGCCCTCTTTGCCATGTTGGCCAAGCCGTTTCCTGAACCGGGATGGCGGAAGCCCCGGCCGTCATCCCTGACTTCCACAGTCAGGGCATCGGCCGTCATGCCGACGGTGACGTTGATGGTTTGTGCGTCCGAGTGCCGCACCGCGTTGCTCAAGGCTTCGGAGATGACTGCCAGCAAGTGCTCGATGACGATCTCGTCCTCCACCACGTCAAGGGCACCGATCAGGGTGAGGTGGGGCGCGAACGGGAGAGAGGCCGATGCCGACTGCACCGTCTCGACAATCCGGCTGCTGACCAATTGGCGGCCGGCAGCAGCTGCCCGCAGCGAGTAGATGGTGTTGCGCAGGTCCCGGATGCTGGAATCGAGCTGATCAGTGATGGCGTCGATCCGGTCCGGAGCTTCAGGGGCTGTGGTGTAGCGCCGCAGGCTCTGGATGCTCAGTCCTGCCGCGAACAGTCTTTGGATGACGAGGTCGTGCAGGTCCCGTGCGATCCGGTCCCTGTCGGTGGAGACCACCGACTCTTCCCGGTACCTTCGGATTCTGTCCAAGGCAAGGGCCAAGGCTACGTGCGAACCGAACACAGCGGACATTTCCACATCCGTTTGCCTGAACGGTTCGGAGTCGGAGTCCCGCACCGAGACCAGCAGGCCATAGTGGGTTCCTTGGGCGCTCAAGTCCACGGCCAGTAATTTTGCGGGGTTGGATGGCACGCCCGGGCCAAGGAGGTTCCAAGGGTCATCCACGGCGGTGCTTCGCCCCGTGAGAGCAATGTCCTTCATCCCGGTCGGACCGACTGTCAGCTTCCGGCCCTTCAGATCGCCGGCACCCTTGCCGACGGCAGCGGCCACAGTGTAAGTACCATTCCTGTCTGCCGGAGTCAGTGCGAGTGCCACCAGGCCATCCGTCGGGCGGGCCGCAGCCTCAGCGACGACGCGGAAAGCAGCGTGCTCGGTGTGGTCCTCCCTGCTGTCCTCCAGCAGGTAGCCGGTGGCATCCATGCAGGCCTCCAGCCAGGATGCCCGCCGTTGGGCGTCCTCGTACAGTCGGGCATTTTCAATCGCCACGCCGGCGGCCGCGGCAAGTGCCACAGCCAGGTCCTCGTCCTCGGGCGTGAAGTCTTCTCCACCTTCCTTTTCCGTGAGGTAAAGATTCCCGAAGACGGCGTCGCGGACCCTGATGGGTACCCCGAGGAACGTTTTCATTGGCGGATGATGTGCGGGAAATCCGTAGGATTTGGGATGTTGCCGCAGGTCATGCAGGCGCAGGGGTGCAGGCCCTGTGATCAGGAGCCCCAGTACTCCGTGGCCGGTGGGAAGAGGACCAATGCGCTCGGCGAGTTCCTGGTCGATACCGACGGTGACGAAGTGGCTGAGGGTGCTGTCCTCGCCGATGACGCCCAGCGCTCCGTAGCGGGCATGAAGCAAGTGGCACGCCGAATCCACCACGCGTTTCAGGACCGTTTCCAGGCTCAGTTCTCCGGCAACGGTCACCACGGCTTCGAGCAAGCCCCGGGTCCGTTCCTCGGCCATGAGCAGTTCGTCCGCCCGGGACATGAAGGTCCGCAAGAGTGCCTCAAGGGGAATGGCGGCCGCCGGTGGTTCGTCCGGTGACGACTGGTAAGGGTGGCTCATCATCGTCTTTCCGCGGTGCCGGCCAGGGAGTGCGGCGCCGTCGTGCAAAGATTACTCCGGACCCGACGGCGCTGGCGATACTGTTGCGCGCGGGACGGGAGGGACGGGCCTTTCTACCCTGTCCAACCGCACTTTCCGGGTTTACCGTCTAGCCATGGACAAGCGTGCAGTACCCGAAATCGAAAACCTCGACGTCAAGCAGTGCTGGGAGTTGCTTCGAAGCGTGTCGGTGGGACGGCTGGCCGTCTGGGCCGGCGACCACCCGGACATCTTCCCCATCAACTACAAGGTGGACCACGGGACCTTGGTCTTCCGGACGGGTGAGGGGACAAAACTCCACACAGTTTTGGGGGCCACCCCTGTAGCCGTTGAGGCCGACGGCGTGGACACCGCTTCGGGGGTGGCGTGGAGCGTGGTGCTCAAGGGAAAGGCCGAAAGCATCAAGCTGACCCAGGACGTCCTTGACACGGTCGGGCTGCTGCTTTTCCCGTGGCAGGCAGGGCGCAAGGACCACTTCATCCGGGTTGTGCCGACGTCGATGACCGGGCGTCGCTTCAAGATCACCGAGCCGTTGACCTGGTGGAGCCCCCTGGATGATGCCACCCGCGCCGGCCTCGAGTGACTTCCCGGCCCGGCGGTCCGGGACCCAAGGGCGGTCCGGGACCTACGGCCCTAACGGGGGCGCCCCGGCACGGTTAGCGTCAGGGCATGGAATCGACCCCACACACAGCCATCGAACGCCTGGATCCTGAAGAATGCTGGGCGCTGCTTGGCCAAATGAACGTTGGCCGACTGGCTGTCCTGGTGGAGGGGCATCCTGACATCTTCCCCGTGAACTACGTCCTTGACGGTCAGGGAATCGTCTTCCGCACGGGCGCCGGAACGAAGTACTGGAGCGCCATGAAAGCGCCAACGGCCCTTGAGATCGACGGATTCGAGGCCGGAGCGTCAAAGGCTTGGAGCGTCGTGGCCAGAGGCCGGGCAGCAGTCATCCTCGAACGCCATGAACTCGCGGAGGCTGAGGCGCTGGACCTTGAGCCGTGGCAGGCCGGAAGTAAAAACCACTACGTCAGGATCATTCCGGAATCCATCACTGGCAGGCGCTTCACCACTACCCGTCCGGATATCTGGAAAGCACCACTCAATGACGCCCGCAGGGAATCCTTCCGCTGACGGGCACCACGGAAAGGCAATGCGATGAAAGCGCTGGTCTACGACGGTCCCGGAGCCAAAGCCTGGAAAGAGGTTCCGGACCCGGTGATTGCCCACCCTACCGACGCCATAGTCCGGATCGATACCACCACCATCTGTGGAACGGATCTTCACATCCTCAAAGGTGATGTGCCGGCCGTAGTGCCTGGGCGGATCCTCGGCCACGAAGGAGTGGGGACGGTGACGGAAGTGGGAAGCTCAGTCAGCGGCCTCAAGCCCGGCGACCGCGTCATAGTGTCGTGCATAAAATCGTGCGGACATTGCAGCAATTGCCGGAAGCAGCTGTTCTCCCATTGCCTGGGGGACGAAGGGCAGCCCGGTACGGGATGGATTTTCGGGCACCTCATTGACGGGACGCAGGCAGAATTCGTGCGGGTGCCTTATGCCGATAACTCCCTGCATAAACTGCCCGAAGGCGTCAGTGATGATGAGGCAGTGATGCTTTCGGACATTCTGCCCACGGCTTTCGAGATCGGTGTCCTCGACGGCAGGGTCGCCCCCGGTGACATCATCGCCGTCGTTGGAGCCGGCCCTATCGGTTTGGCCGCCATGGCCACGGCGGGGCTTTGCGGCGCCGCCACCATCATCGCCATCGACCCCAACGACAGCCGGCTGGCGCGCGCCGTCGACTTTGGTGCCACGCACACCATCAACCCGACAAGCGCTGACTGGCTGTCGCAGGCGCTGGCCCTCACCGACGGTGCCGGTGTGGACGTCGCCCTCGAAGCCGTAGGCATCCCGGAAACGTTCGGCATGTGCCTCCAACTGGTCCGGCCCGGCGGGAACGTGGCGAACATCGGTGTCCACGGCAAGCCCGTTGAGTTGCCCCTGCAGGACTTGTGGATCCGCAACATCAATATCAGCATGGGGCTGGTGAACACCAACACCACTCCCATGCTGCTGAGGCTGGTTGCCCAGCGGAAGCTTCCCGCCGGAAAGTTCGCGACCCACCATTTCTCGCTCGAGAACATCATGGACGCCTATGACACCTTCTCCCGGGCCTCCGAGACGGAAGCTCTGAAAGTCGTCCTGTCCCGTGGCGCGCATGAGTGAAGTCAGGCTCTTCACCCTTGCCCGCAGGTACCCCCTTGTGGGCGCGATCCTCCTGGTGGGCTTACTGGTCGCTGTCCTGGTCCTCAGTGGCCAGGACGCCGCGGCCCAGGGCTTCGCATCCATCTTTGCCCTGGCCGTTGCGCTGTACCGCGCCGGTTCCATGGTCAAGGATCTTTTCCGCGGCAGGTGGGGCATCGACCTGCTGGCCATCACGGCCATCGGTGCAACGGTGGTCGTCGGTGAGTACATCGCGGCTCTGGTGATCGTACTCATGCTCACCGGAGGTGAAGCCCTGGAGGACTACGCCCAGGGCCGCGCTACCCGGGAGCTCACCGATCTGTTGAAACGCTCCCCGCGCAACGCACACCGGGTAGAGCCCTCAGGAGACCTCGTGGACATCGCCGTGGAGGACGTCAACCCCGGTGACGTATTGCTGGTCAAGCCCGCAGAGACCGTTCCGGTGGACGGCGAACTGTTGTCCGGGGCGGGCAGTTTCGATGAATCAGCACTGACCGGCGAGAGCCTGCCCGTCGAACGGTCCCGGGGCGGTTCCGTGCTGAGCGGCACGGTCAACGGGCCCGCGGCCGTGCGCATCAAAGCGACTGCCACCGCCAAGGAATCGCAGTACAGCCAAATTGTCGCCTTGGTCCAGGAAGCGGCTGCCAGCCGGGCCCCTACAGTCCGTTTGGCTGACAGGTACGCCATCCCTTTTACAGTGGTGGCGTTTGCCATGGCCGGCGTTGCCTGGTTCATCAGCGGCGATCCCGTGCGATTTGTTGAGGTACTGGTTGTCGCTACTCCCTGCCCGCTCCTTATAGCCGCCCCGGTAGCCTTCCTTGCCGGGACCAGCAGGGCCGCCAAGGCCGGGGTGATCATCAAGAACGCAGGGACCCTTGAGCAGCTCAGCAAGGTCAGGACGGCTGTCTTTGATAAGACCGGGACGCTGACGGCCGGCAAACCCACCCTCGTGGCCGTCAGGCGTGCCGGGTCGGATTCACCGAGCGAAGAGACGCTGCTGCAGTTGGCTGCCTCGGCTGAACGGTTCTCCTCCCACGTGTTTGCGACCTCGGTCATGGCGTCGGCTGCCGAGCGCGGACTGCCGCTGTTGCCTTCGACGGCGGCCACCGAGCACGCCACCAACGGCGTCGCCGCCCGCGTGGGCTACCACGACGTGGTGGTCGGAAAAGCTGCGTTCGTCCGCGAGCAGACCACGGGTTTTGAACAGTCCGAACTGGCCGGCGGCCAGTTGGCCATCTACGTGGGCGTCGACGGAAGGTATGCCGGGACCCTCATCATGAGCGATCCCTTGCGGGTCAACGCCGTGGACACCCTGGAGAAGCTTCGGGACCTTGGTGTCCGGGAATCCTTGTTGCTGACCGGCGACGCCGAGAGCACCGCCCGGAGCATCGCCGCCCAGGCAGGAATGGAAACGGTGCTTGCCGAGTGCCTCCCCGGGGACAAAGTCAGGGCGGTCGCCGGGCTGAAGACGCGCCCGGTCATGATGGTCGGGGATGGCGTCAACGACGCCCCGGTCCTGGCAGCGGCCGACGTCGGAATTGCCATGGGCGCGCGCGGCGCCACCGCGGCGAGCGAGTCAGCGGACGTGGTGATCCTGCTCGATGACCTCTCCAAGGTGGCGGTGGCGGTCGACGTCGGACAGTACACCCTGCGCATTGCCCGCACCAGCATCTGGACGGGGATTCTGCTGAGCCTGGTCCTGATGGTGTTCGCTTCCTGGGGTTTCATTGTGCCCGTGGCAGGGGCGCTGCTGCAGGAACTGGTGGACCTGGCCACCATACTCAATGCGCTGCGGGCGTTGGGGAAGAAGCAGCCCCGGGGGTCCCGCCCCGAGGGAGCGGGACCTAGTAGCGCTCGGGTTCGTCCCCCAGCTCAAAATGCCGGCCGTGCACGCGGGTAGGACGGATCTCCACGTAGGTGTACTTCCGGGTAGGAATCCACGGTTTCAGGGGGAGCTTGTCCGCCTCGTCGATTTCCGACTGGGACTCGATGACGCGTGCCGTTCCTTTGATGACAACGCTCCACGCCTCGCCGTCGCCTATTTCCTCGACTTCGAAGGCGACTTTCTCGTTGACCGTCAGCTCAGCGAGCTTGGTTCCCGGGTTGGTGCGCACCAGCAACCTGCCCTGGTCCGCGATGAAGTTCAGCGGGTAGATGTCCGGCTCTCCCAACACGCTGACCGCGAGGCGGCCGTGCTGGTTCCTTTGCAGGACGCTCCATGACTCATCGTCGGACAAGATCCTGCCTGGGCGCTCGTCGGTTTCCATGGGCATTGTCCTCCTGTAAGGGATGGGGCGGCGCGACCGGTGGCCTGCACCTGGGGTACTTGCGATCCTAGGGACAGGCGCCGACGCCTAACAGGGTCCAAGGTCCCCGACGCTGCCACGGGGTGGGATTCTTTCTGGCTTTATCACCGCCTGCCCGTCACCCTTGAAGTCACAGGAAATGCTGGACACGCAGGAATTGGCCGCATGCCAGGAAAGGAGACCGCATGGTGCAGGGACTCTACATTGCGTCTGCGGGACCCGGGTCCGGAAAGTCACTGGCAGTGCTGGGCATGGTGGACGCACTTCATCGCCACGCCGGGCGCCTGGGGTTCTTCCGCCCGCTGGTGGCCGGAGACGCCGTCGACGATGATCCTGTAGTCCTGTTGCTGCGGCGGCTGTACGAGCTGGGTGCCTCGCGGAGCAAGGCTGGAACAACAACGCCCGCCGCCTTGGCCGAAGCGAGGTCAGGGCAGCAGGACGAGCTGGTGTCACGCATGATCGGGATCTACAGCCGCTTGTCCCGTGGTTGCGATGCCGTCGTGGTGGATGGCTCCGACCTTCGGAGTCCCGACGCGGCGGGCGAGTTCGAACTGAACGCCGCCCTTGCCAGCAACCTGGGACTGCCCGTCCTGGCAGTGGTCGGTGGCCGGGGAGTCCCGCCGGCACGGATAGGGGAGTCTGTCGCCACAGCCCTCAAGCAGTTCAAGGCAGCGCGTTGTTCCGTGCTGGCTGTTGTGGTCAACCGGGTGGAACCCGGCACGGAAGAACGGGTGGAGCAAGCCCTCCGGGAAGCCGCCCCGGACGTTCCCTGCTACCTCATCCCCGAGGTAGCTGAAATCTCCACGCCGACCGTCGCTGACATCGCAGAGTCACTTCGGCTGGTACCAAGTACCGGCAGCAAGGAATGGGACCGGGATATCCGCCGGATCCGTGTTGCAGGGATGGGCGCTGACGACTTCCTTCCCGCCGTGCAGACCGGCGACATGGTCCTGGCCTCGGGGGACCGCACGGACATCATCCTTGCCTGTTTGGCGTCGGCATTGGCACCGGATCTGCCGAGCCCTGGAGGGATGATTCTGACGGATGGCCTGCAACCTTCCCCGCATGTGAAGCGGCTGCTGGAGCGGGCCCCGTTTCCGGTCTTCCTTGAGCGTGGGGACCTGTACTCCGTGGCGCAGGGTGCGGCGAGCGTCCGCAGCGAAATCCACACAGGAGGGAAACGCAAGGTTGCCGCCGCCCTGGGCCTGTGGTCACGCCACATCCCTGAAGCGGACCTGCTGAAAGAACTGGCGCTGCCCCGCCCATCCACCATCACCCCGCTGCGCTTCTTCAACGACCTGATTGAACGTGCCCGGCAACGGACAAGCCATGTTGTCCTGGCCGAAGGTGAGGACGTTCGGATCCTGCGGGCAGCCGATATCCTGCGGCGCCGCGACGTCTGCCGGCTGACGCTGCTTGGCAGGCCGGAGGTGGTCAGCGAGCTGGCTGCCACGCAAGGAATCGAACTTGGGGACCTTGCCGTCATTGATCCCGCCACCTCACCTGACCGTGAGCGCTTTGCCCGGGAGTACTGCAAGCTCAGGGCCAACAAGGGCATGATCATGGAACGGGCCCGCGAAATCATGCTTGACGCCGCCTACTTCGGGACGATGATGGTCCGGTTGGGCTGCGCGGACGGCATGGTGTCCGGAGCGGCACACACGACGGCGAACACCATCCGTCCCGCCTTGGAGTTCATCAAGGGAGAAGACCCGCAGGAAGTGGTGTCATCGGTGTTCTTCATGCTGTTCCCGGACAGGGTGCTTGTTTACGGCGATTGCGCAGTGGTCCCCGACCCCACAGCCGGGGAGTTGGCCGGGATCGCGATTGCCTCAGCTGAAACGGCGGAACGCTTTGGTGTGGAGCCCAGAGTCGCCATGCTCTCCTATTCCACCGGTGAGTCCGGAGCCGGCACGTCCGTGGACAAAGTCCGTGAAGCAACGGCCCTGGTGAGGGCTTCCCGGCCGGGCCTCCCGGTGGAGGGCCCCATCCAATATGACGCTGCGGTGGACGTCCGGATCGCGAGCACCAAGCTGCCGTCGTCAACAGTGGCAGGGAAGGCGACGGTCTTCATCTTTCCTGACCTGGACACAGGCAACAACACGTATAAGGCCGTTGAGCACTCGGCCGGCGCAATCGCCGTCGGCCCTATTCTTCAAGGCCTGCGCAAGCCCATCAACGATCTTTCCCGGGGGTCCTCGGTGGAGGACATCATCAACACCGTGGCCATCACGGTCGTACAGGCCCAAGGGTGACCGGGCCCAAGGCCCATTAGGGCAGCACGTCGTCCGCCCCTACCAGAAGCACTGGACAGTGGGCATGGGCGGCGCAGGCCCTGCTGACTGAACCGATCGCCTGCCCCAGGAAGCCACCGCCGCCGTGCCGGCCAATGATCAACATCAGGGCGTCGTTGCTTTCCTCCACCAGGACCTTGGCCGGCTCGCCGAACTTGACCGTGGCAGTCAGGTCGGCAGGCCGGTTTCCGGCGAAGGCACGGTCCACGGCCTCTTCGGCCATCTGCCTGGCGGTTTCCTCGAGCTCAGAGGTGAACTTGGTCAGTTCCTGCTCAAAGCGCGAGGTCAGGTAGTAGTCGGACATGCCGATGCAGGTGATCACCTCGAGCGGCACGCCAAAAACCGGGGCAACCCGCCCTGCCATGGTCAAGGTATTCGATGAGAATTCCGACCCGTCCACGCCGACGATGATTCTCCGGGGGCTGTTTGGTGAGTTCATGGGACAAGCTTTGTTGCGGTTTTCGGTGCACGCTAGGGCCTAATGGCATGCATCGCCAATGACCGCCCGGCCGGGTGCCTCAGCCTCTTGTACAGCAGGTCGACCGCAAGGACCGCCGGGAAGGCGAGAATGGCGATGATCCATCCGGCTGGTGTGGGCGGCGCCTGTCCAAGGAGGCCTGCCACCGGAGCCAGGAACAAGAAGACGGCCAGGGCAACGATTTCGCCAGCGACCGCCCACAGCAGCAGGCGGTTCGTGAATCACCCTTGCTGCCAAGGCGGGGTGGTGGCGCTGCGGCAAGCGAATGCCGTGGCCATCTGACCGATGACAACCGCGGCAAAGGCGGCTCCGGAGGCGGTCATGAGAAGGCCGGGGTCCAGGGGTTCACTCCTGGACCAGCCTCCGGAGACCAGCACGGTGGTGAAGGCCGCCATGGAGATGAAGGCCTCCGTGGGCCCCATGATGAGGAATGCCCGGAGCATGAGTTGGCGATCCATGAGGTGCCTCTTTTCCGGCGGCCTCTGGAGCACGCGCTTCCCCGGCGACTCGGCACCGAGCGCGAGTGCGGGAAGGAGGTCCGTGCCGATGTCCAGGGCCAGGATCTGAAGCACGCCCAGGGCCAGGGGGAATTGCCCTCCTGACAGCGCCCAGATCACGAACGGGGCCAGTTCCGCCACGTTGTCGGTGAGGTGGTACGTCAGGAACCGGTGGATGTTGGCATACGTAGCGCGGCCCTGCTCGATCGCGGCAACAATGGTGGCGAAGTGGTCGTCCAGGAGGACGAGGTCCGCGGCTTCACGGGCCACGTCGGTGCCACTGAGGCCCATGGCCACCCCGATGTCGGCCTGCCGCAGGGCCGGGCCGTCGTTGACGCCGTCGCCGGTCATGGCAACCACATGGCCGCGGGATTGCAGCGCCTTGGCGACGCGCAGTTTTTGCTCGGGCGATACCCGGCTGACCACCACCCCATCCCGGTCCAGCAGGGCACCGAGCATCTGCTCGTCCTCCGGAAGATCGGAGCCCTGGACCACCAGGCGGTCCTTGCCCATCAGGCCGATTTCCGCTGCGATGGCGCCGGCGGTCACCGGGTGGTCGCCTGTGATCATCGCAATGCGGATTCCTGCGTGCCGTGCCGTGGCAATGACGTCGCCGACTCCGGCCCGCGGCGGATCATGCAGTCCGATCAGGCCAAGGAACTCCAACTCCTGCTCGGCTTCGGCTGCGCTCCGTCCTAGCCAGTCGGCGGGGGAGCCCGGAAGCTGCCTGCGGGCGGCTGCCATCACCCGCAACCCGCGCAAGGCCATGGCTTCGACCTCGGCGGCCAAGGCCTCGGCATCCACGGAGGTGCACAGTGGAAGGACGGACTCGGGAGCTCCCTTCACGTACAGGACAGGGCCCATTACGGCCGACTCCCTGCGCCGTGCAGCATCGAACGGGAACCTCTTTTCCGGCGGCCTGTCCGTGGATCCCTTCGCGGAAGGGGACCCGGCCTCGGGAAGCCTGCGGGCCAGCACATCCAGTGCCGCTTCCATGGGGTCTCCGGATGAGGTCCATTGGCCATCGTGCAGCACGGCCCGGCCCTGCGATGCGGTGCGCGCGCAGAAGGCAGCTTCGGCGGCCGCAGAGATGGCTTCGCCGCTGACCTGCGCCTCCGGTTCGTAGCCCTCTCCTTCAACCTTCACGGTTCCGGCCGGTGTGAAAACCTCGACGGCGTTCATCCGGTTTTGCGTCAGGGTGCCCGTTTTGTCGGTGCAGATGAACGTCGTGGAGCCCAGTGTCTCAACGGCCTCGAGGTTCCGTACCAGCGCCTGCTTCGCGGCCATTCTTTGTGCGCCCATGGCCAGGGAGAGAGTGACGGTGGGCAGGAGTCCCTCGGGTATGAGGGCCACGGCCACGCCAATGGCAAAAAGAAAGGAGTCGCGCCACTGGATCCCGACCAGGAGGGAGACCACAAAGAACAGCCCCGCAACCGCCAGGGCAACCAGGGCGATGAGCCGCACGATCCTTCGCAGCTCCAGTGTCAGGGGAGTGGGAGGGGATTTGGTGTCACTGGTGAGGGCCGCTATCGCGGCCAGTTTGGTGCGCCCGGCGGTCGCGGTCACCAAACCCTCGGCGTCGCCGTTCACCGTGAACGTTCCGCCCCAGCCCTCCTGTCCTGCCGCTTTGTGGATCACCACGCTCTCACCGGTGAGCATTGATTCATCCACCGTGCATCCGACAGCTTCCAGGAACCGGATATCTGCCGGAAGGCGGTCCCCGGCCGCAAGAACCACGACGTCGCCGGGCACGAGTTCGCTGGCATGCACGGTCCGGATCGTGCCGTCGCGGCGAACGCTGACCTCGGCAGGGAGGAGCCGTTGCAGCCGTTCGGCGGCGTGCTGCGCGCGTTCTTGCTGGATGTGGGCGAAGAGGCCGTTGACGATCACCACCACGATGATTGCTATGCATAGTTGCGGCATGCCTGCGATGTAGGCCAGGGCTGCGGCGGCCCACAGCATCAGGGCAAAGAAGTGGGTAAGTTCGGCCAGCAGCCTCCGCCACTGTGGAACCTTCCTGGCAGTCGGCAGCACGTTCGGACCGGTTGCCCGCAGCAGTTCAGCTGCTGCGGTTGAGGTGAGGCCCTCCTTGCCGGTTAGGACAGGATGGTCGGGCATCGGAGATTCAGGAGTATGTGCTGTGCGACCGAACCCACCAGGACGGAGAGTCCGCCCTTGCCCTTACGCCCGATCACCAGCAGTCGGGCACCCCGGGAAGCCTCCGTGAGGGCCTCCGCCGGGGTGTGTACCGGGTCGCTAAGGATCCGCATGCTGATATCCGGGAAGTTCCGGTTCACCCATTCCGCTGATTTCCCGGCCACGTCATCAGGACCTCCGCCGGCGGCGTGCGGATCCACGGCGTGGACAATGATCAGCTCTTCGTTGAGGCGGCGGGCCTCACCGGCGGCCAATTCCAGGGCACCGGCCGCATCCGGTGATCCATCCACGCCAACCACCACGCCCGAAGATTGCCCCGGCGCGTTGTGGGGGATGACAGCCACCGGGCATCGGCTGGTCACGGCCACTTGGAAACTGACGCATCCGAATCCTTCGCCTTCGGTGCCGGGGCCGCGGTCTGTGCCGACCACCATCAGTCCCGCCTTCAGGGACAGCGCGGAGAGCGCCTCGGCAGGTTCTCCGGTGGCAATTGTCGTGGCTGCCTCCAGGTCCGGATACGTCTGGTGGACCCTTCCGGCTTCGCTTCCGAGAAGGTCTTCGGCCCGTTTGAGGGCGAGGGTGTGCTCGTCGGGCACTTGGAAGACCCAGACGGGAAGAACGACGTGAACCAGGGTGAGCCGATCGCCCATGGCGTGTGCCCGCGCGGCCGCCCAGTCTGCCACGAAGCTGCCGGCGACGGAACCGTCGAGCGCAGCCACCACGTGCCTGTTGGAAGGTGCCGTTTGCATCTCCGAAGTCATGATCACCACTATTGACCGGCCGCAATCAGCCCGCAAGGGGCCTAAGGTCCTGACATGGGCCTCTTTCCGGGATAGGGTCTCCCGGAGAGTGCTTTCCTGTCCCAAGGCCCCTGTGGAAGGATCCCATGCGCGTCCTTGTCCTCAATCCGGGCTCCTCATCCTTGAAATACCACCTACGGGATACGGCCTGTACCCCTACCGGCAACGCTGTCCTGCACTCGGGGCAGTTGGAGTGGGCCGATGATCAGGAAGACCGGGGCGGGAGCTTGCGCCGGGTGCTGCAGGAGGTCGAGCGGGACTTTGGCCGACCGGATGCGATCGGGCACCGGGTGGTCCACGGCGGGGAAAGTTACACCTCACCCGTCTCCGTCACCAACGATGTCATCGCGATGATCCGGAGCCTTGGGACGTTGGCCCCGCTCCATAATGCGTCAAGCGCCGATTGCATGGAAGCTGCTGCGGATCTGTGGCCCGGGTTGCCCCAGGTGGCCGTCTTCGACACGTCCTTTCACCGTTCCATCCCCGATTTCGCTTCGAGGTACGCCGTTCCTGAGAATGCCTACATGGCGCACCCCATACGGCGGTACGGCTTTCATGGGATCTCCGTGGAGCTGGCCTGCCGGGATGCCAAGGGCTTCCTGGCGAAACAGACCGGGTCCTTGAATGCGGTAGTGGCCCACATCGGCAACGGCGCGTCGGTGACTGCCGTGAAGGCCGGACGCAGTGTTGACACGTCGATGGGCATGACCCCCTTGGAAGGGCTGGTGATGGGCACGCGATGCGGAGACCTGGATCCGGCACTCGTGCTCCTGATGCTTGGTGAGGGAGCCACAGCCAGCGACGTCGATGACATCCTGAACCATCGTTCCGGGCTCTTGTCCTTGGCGGGAACAGCAGATATGCGCACCATCGCGGCCGGCTTCCATCGAGGCGACCCGGGAGCTGTCCTTGCCGTGCAGGCGTCCAGCTACCGTCTTGCCAAGTACATTGCCGCGTACGCCATGGCGGTCGGAGGCCCGGATGCGGTCATTTTCACGGGGGGAATCGGCGAGAACTCGGCGCTGTACCGGGCAGCCACCCTCGAGTGGCTTCGGCCGCTGGGCTACGCCCTGGATGAGGACGCCAACCGGGATGAGGACGCCAACCAGTCCGATCGAACAGGTATCCGGACCGTCAGTACCACCGCATCCGCTGTTCCTGTTCTGGTCGTACCCAGTGACGAAGAACGGGCCATCGCTGAGTCGACGGCTTCCCTGCTGGGATCCGATAAGAAATGAGGTCATGAGATGGTCGATAGCGCCAGGGATACCGCAGAGGATTTGGAACTGCTCAACAGGTACTGGGCTGCGGCCAACTACCTCACCGTTGCCCAGATCTACCTGCAGGACAACCCGCTCCTGCGCGAACCGCTCCGTCCCGGACACATCAAGCCCAGGCTGCTGGGCCACTGGGGGACCAGTCCCGGGATCTCGTTGATCTACGCCCACCTGAACAGGGTCATCCGGCGCACCGGCGCCCACGTACTTTTCGTGACCGGACCCGGTCACGGAGGTCCCGCCGTCGTGGCCAATACCTATCTGGAGGGCACCTACTCCGAGGTCTATCCGGAGGTGGGGCAGGATCTTCAGGGCTTGCGGCGCCTGGTGAGGCAGTTTTCCACCCCGGGCGGGATTTCAAGCCACGTTGGTCCCGCTACTCCGGGGTCGATCCACGAAGGCGGCGAGCTGGGATATTCGCTCATGCATGCCACCGGCGCCGTGATGGACAACCCGGAGCTGATTGCGGCCTGCGTTGTGGGAGACGGCGAGGCGGAAACCGGGCCCCTGGAGGCCTCGTGGAAGGCGCCGAACTTCCTGAACGCGGCGAGGGACGGGGCGGTGCTGCCCATCCTCCACCTGAACGGATACAAGATCTCAGGCCCCACCGTTCTCGGCTGCCGCACGGATGCCGAGGTCGCGGCGCTTCTTCGGGCCCAGGGGTGGGAGCCGGTGGTGGTCTCCGGTGACGATCCCGGCGCAGTCCACCGCTCGATGGCCGCGGCCATGGACGGGGCCTACGGAAGGATCCGTGGGATCCAGGCCGAGGCCCGGGAACAGGGGGTGACGGGCCCGGCGCGCTGGCCGGCGATCGTCTTGCGGACGCCCAAGGGCTGGACAGGGCCGCGGGAAGTGGACGGCCAACCAGTCGAAGGCTCCTTCCGGTCCCATCAGGTACCGCTCCCGACCGTTCGCGAAAACCCCCGGCACCTTGCCCAGCTGGAGTCCTGGTTGCGGTCCTACCGCCCGGAGAAGCTGTTCGACGACGGCGGGAGGCTGGTTGCCGAACTCGCCGCAGTGCTGCCTGATGCACCTTTGCGGATGGGCGCGCTTCCGGCGTCGCGGGGAATCGGTGGCGGGGAACTCCCGGTGCCGGATGCGGGCCCGTACGCCGTTGACGCAATTCCCCGTGGCCAGGTGAAGGTCCACAGCACCGCACCGTTCGGGGAGTTACTCCGGGACACCTATCTACAGACCGCCGATGATCCACGCTTCCGGCTGTTTTGCCCGGATGAGACGAACAGCAACCGGCTCGGAGCAGTGTTCGAAGCCACCGACCGTTGCCTTGTGGTGCCGGAACAGGAGGCCGGGACACTGGAGCACGTCTCGGCGGACGGGAGGGTCATGGAAGTCCTCTCGGAGCATCTCTGCCAAGGGTGGCTGGAAGGGTACCTCCTGACCGGCAGGTACGGCCTGTTTGCCAGTTACGAGGCGTTCGCGATGGTCAGCGCCTCCATGACCATCCAGCATGCCAAGTGGCTTCAGCACTCCCGTGACCTTCCGTGGCGGGCGCCGGTTCCCAGCCTCAACATCCTGCTCACCTCCACGTGCTGGCGGAACGACCACAACGGTTTCAGCCATCAGGGGCCGGGGCTCATCGACTCGGTATTGTCGTTGTCCGGCTCGGTGGTGCGCGTGTACCTGCCCCCGGACGCCAACAGCCTCTTGGCCGTTGGTGAGCATGTGCTCAAGAGCAAGGACTACGTCAACCTGGTGGTCATCGATAAACAGGAGCACCCGCAGTACCTGTCCCTGGAGGAAGCCCGCAAGCACGCGGCAGCTGGTGCATCTGTGTGGGACTGGGCGGGAAACGAATCAGATACGCCTGCCGCGGATGGTCACCGTCCCGACGTCGTACTTGCCTGCGCCGGTGACGTGCCCACGCAAGAGGCGCTGGCAGCCGCCTGGCTGATCCGGCGCCATGTTCCGGAGCTTCGCCTCCGGGTGGTCAATGTCATTGATGCCATGGCGCTGACTCCGCCGGATGTCCATCCACACGGTTTGTCACAGGATGCGTTCGAAGACCTGTTTACCTCGGACGTGGATGTGGTGATGGCGTGGCACGGCTATGCACGGGCGCTGCATCAGCTGCTCCACGGGCGAACCCGGCCGGAACGTTTCCATGTGCGCGGCTACAACGAACAAGGAACAACCACCACGCCGTTCGACATGGTGGTGTTGAACAAAGTCAGCCGGTACCACCTGGTGATGGAAGCGCTGCGCCGCACACCGCGGAACCTTGCGGGGGCGGAGGACTTGCTGGGGTACTGCGAGTCCATGCTGCGGGCGCACACAACCTACATCCGGGAGCATTTCGAGGACATGCCGGAGGTGAAGGACTGGGCCTGGACCGATCCGGCCAACTAGGGCGTTCGGCGGGACAGGGCCCCCGTCATCGTTCCAGGCTGCAGGCACAAAGCCTAAGCTGTGCGCATGACTGATCACCGGATCACGTGGCATGGGGAACATAAAGCAGGACTGACCCGGGGCGAACGGGCCGCAGACATCCTCCGGAACGGTATGGGCAGCTGGACGTTCGTTGGGTTGTTCATCCTGTTCATGGCCGCCTGGGCCGCGGTCAACACCTTCCTGCTCGCAACCCGGGCATGGGATCCTTACCCCTTCATCCTGCTCAACCTGTTCCTGTCCATGCTGGCCGGCCTGCAAGGGGCCATCCTCCTGATCGCAGCCAAGCGCCAGGATGCCATAGCCGCCGCGATGGCCTTGCATGATTTCGAAACGGATGTCCAAGCCAAGATCGAGATAGAACGGCTCATGGCCCTCAATCGCCAACAGCTTGAGATGCTGCAGGGCGTGAGGACTTTGTTGGAGAGGACGCAAGGGATTGGGCCGGACGCCGCGGATGAACCACGTGAGGGTCGCGAAACCGGCTAGGCAGCGGAAGGGAGGCGAAGTCAGTCCGGAAACTTGACCGCGAGAATCGCCCGCGACAACGTCACGGCACGGTCCGCCATCTTTTCGAGTTCGGCGTCTCCGCAGTCGGCAGGTGTCCAGCGGGTGGCCCCTTCGAGCAACGTCATCACCACCCTCACGTGCTCCCCGGCGTCCTCACATCCCATGTCGCGTGCTGCGGCGACATACATCTCCTCATGGAGTGAGAGCCAGTCATCGACCTGGGCGCGCAATTCCGTGGGCAGGATATTCGCCATCCTGTCGGTTGCCACCAGCAGGTCCCAGAGATTGCTCTCGGGGAGCCTGACCTGCCGCGTGAAGTGAAGGCTGACCATGGCATCCCAGAATTCGTCCGCTGTTTTTGCGGGGTCCACGGCTTCGAGTAGTGCTACGCCAAAGCGATGAAAATGCCAGCGGAGAGACTCGGCAACAATCTCGTCCCTGCCTTCGGGGAAATGCGAGTAGAGGCTGGGCGGTTTGACGTTGACGGCGTTGGCGATGGTCCGCATGGACACCGAATTGAAGCCGTGGGCTATGGCGAGTTTCAGGAACGCTTCCAGAATGTTCTGCCGCCCGGCTTTCTGGCCTGCCCAGTTCCACTCTTCCAGGCGGGTCTTGAAGGCCTTACAGGCTACTTCGTAGGAGGTATCGCTCATGGTGCGCAATCCTAACATCCGTTCGTTAGCAAAATCTTATCAAAAGATGTTCCCTAACGTCTGTTAGTTAGGTAAGCTGAAAGTGGCGCGGGACACATGTCCCGTTACTGTGAAAGCGGCGGAGTGGAGCGAACCATGGTCACTGAAAACTCGAGCGTGGGGGCCGCTCACAACACCACCAACATGTTCGGCAGCGGGCTTTCCGGCATGGTTGCCGCGTATATCGGCGCACGTGCGATCGAGGATGAGGCGTACCGGAACGAGGACTGGAGCGCGGAGCGCGTCTTCCGTCCGAAACTGCCTAAATGGCGCCCGCGGAAGACCAGTCCCGGCGAGTCCGGCCCGGCACTGGCTCCCTGACACGCTTACCTGAAAGAGATCTGCCCCGATGTCTGCTGAACTTTTGACCCCTTGGCCGTTGGAGACCCCTCACGAGACGAACCGAGTCCGTGAACTGTTCCTCATGCAACCCCATGCCGACCTGAGCGGCATCCGCCCGATCGTGGCCCGGTCCTGGTACCGCAGCCGTGCTGCGGGAGTGGATGCCTTTGCCGACCGCGGGTTCTATGACGAAGGGCGCGTTGACGAGTACACCATCGCGGCGGCGGGCCCGCACCTGCAAAAACTCGATGAAGTGGCAGCCGATCTGGGCGGCTACGTCAACATCACGGCCCCCAACGGGGTCCTGGTCAAAGCGGACTTCCTGCGTGACGATGGTTTCCCGGCCGGCTATTCCCTGCTGGAGGAAAGCTGCGGCAGCAACGGTGAAGGACTGGCTTTGGAGGAGGGCCGTGGTGTCTGGTTGGCCCCGGAGGAACACTTCCGGGAGGACATGCGCGGAAACTGGTGCTTCGCCTCCTTGGTGCGGGATCCTTTCCACAACCGTGTACGGGCAGTCATAGGCCTCACCCTCCCCGCCAACCGGGTACCCAGCCTGGAGCCGTCCTCTACGCTGCTGATGCTTGAGGGTGTTGCCTCGCGGATCGAGCGGGACATCGAAGTGCGGACCTCGTCCAAGGAAAGGGCGCTCCTGAGTGAGTATCTGAGGGTCTCACGGCGCCGGGGGAACCGGCCTGTGATAGCAGTCGACGGCAAGAATTCCCTGCAGAATGCCGCCGCCACCGCCACCCTGGCAGACAACGATTTCTCGATTATTTCCGGCTACGCCAAGGCAGTCATGTCCTCCGGACGTGACATGAACTGCGAAGTGATGCTTCAAGGCCCTGGGGTGTCCACCCTGGAGATCTCTCCCGTGACCCTGTCCGCGGCCAACGTGGGAGCAATAGTCGTGGTCCGCCCGCATGCACCCGGCAAGGAACAACGGGCAGGCGCCGCGAGGGGCGCCCTGACATTGGAAGCACCGCCGCAGCCCACAGCTGAAAGGCTCCTGAAGCACCTTAACGGCACGAGTACGGAATTCAAGCGCACGCTCAACCTTGCCCGGAAAGCGGTGGACCAAGACCGTTCGGTGGTCCTGATCGGTGAGCTGGGCAGCGGAAAACTACGCCTGGCCAACGCCATCGCATCATTACGCGGCGGCCAGATGGTGGTCGATGCCCGCGGCGGAGACCTGAGGAACCCCAACCTGAGGGACGTCCTGCACCGGGTAGCTACCGAACTTCCGGCCACGCTGATCGTGGAGCACGCCGATGAACTGTCGCAGAACGAAGCAACGGAGGTTGCACACCATCTGCGGGCTAACTCCAACACCAAACTGATCTTCACCATCACGCGTCCCACGGATGCCACGCTCCTGCTCTCGGAGGCCTTCGACGTTCTTGAGATCTCCGTGGCGCCCCTGCGCAACAGGCGCGAAGACATCCCCCACCTCGCCAACGCCATCGCCGAGGAACTGGGGGAGAGGCGGCTGTCCCGCAGGCTGATCACCACCCTCACGCATGCTGACTGGCCCCGGAACATCGATCAACTGCGGGCCGTCGTCTCCAATGCCGTTGAACGGGCCGAAGGCGCCGAGGTCACAGCTGACGACCTGCCACAGGGATTCCACCGCATCCTGACGAAGGGCCGGCTCTCCCGCCTTGAGGATGCGGAGCTCAGCGAACTGCGAACGGCGCTCCAGGAAGCAAAGGGCAACCGCAGCCTTGCCGCCGAAACCCTGCAGATCGGACGCTCCACCCTCTATCGCCGCATGGACTACTTCCGCAGCCGCGGTTTCGACCTCTGATCCCTGGACGGGATAACAACCAGCCCTGCTTGAACCGGCCGGCCATCCTCGCGATGGCCGGCTCCTGCACGTGCGGAAGCCTGGCCCTGGGACACGTGTCCCACGGCGGTGTCTCGATCTGGTACGGATCGGCGCCTTGTTCCCGCGTTGTACTGGAAATCACCCGACGCCGGCCGCCCCAAGGAGTGGCCGGCAGCGACCGAGGGTACGACGACGAACAGGACGAACACACTATGACCCGCGATGCCCAGGGAACCATTCTTGTGGCCCCCCACCATTTCCCGGACCTGGACCGCGAGCAAGCGCTCGCGGCGGAGTTCGGTTACACACTCAAGCCGGCGGCAGACACCGAAGCCTTCCGTGAGGCCCTGCCCGAAGCCGACATCGTGATGATCACCCCCTACGCCAAGCTCACTGCCTCGGACTTCCCTTCGATGACCAAATGCCGGGCAGTCATCCGCTACGGAATCGGCTACGACAACATCGACGTTGCCGCAGCAACCGAGGCGGGCATCCCGGTCTCCATCGTCCCCGGTACGGCCTCGGAAGAAGTTGCCTCCCACGCCTTCGCCATGGGCCTGGCACTGGCTCGTCGCCTGCCAGCCGGGAACGCGGCGATCAACAACCTCGGCTGGGCCGGCACCATCGGATACGACACCCCCGTGCTGTCCGAGCTTGAAGTCGGTGTCCTGGGCATGGGCCGCATCGGGCAGCACGTTGCCCGCATGTACGCAGCTGTAGGGGCCCGGGTCCGCGCGTACGATCCGTTCGTTACGGACAGCTTCGTGGACATGGCCGGACTGGAAACCATCCTTGGGAATTCCGACGTCGTCTCCCTCCATCTGCCGCTGAATGAGGACACCGCGAACCTCATCTCCACGGACGTCCTCGCCGCGATGCGCAAAGGCACTGTGATCGTCAACGTGTCCCGCGGTGGCCTCATCGATGAAGTCGCATTGGCCGGGGCGTTGTCCTCGGGGCATATCGCCGGCGCCGGCATCGACACGTTCGCCCAGGAGCCCCTCGGCGCGGACCACCCGCTTCGTTCTGCGCCCAACGCTATCCTCACGCCGCACATCGCCTGGCGTTCAAACCGGTCCACGGGGGCCCTGCAGGACGGTGCCGTGGAACGGGTCCGCCTTGCGCTGACGGGCCAGCCCCTCATTGACCTCGTGAACTGATATGTCCCGTGAGCTGAAAAGACTTGTGAACTGAAAAGACTGGAGAAACCTGAATTGGCAACCACCAACCATCTGGAACAAACGCTTGAGGTGCAGAACCCGGTCGAGGACCCGCACCTGCGCCGGGGACCGCGGGGCTTCCCGCTCTTGCCGGGCGGTTACGGGCGCTCAACCTATTACACCGGCGCTCCGAGCCCCTACGCGATCAAGGGTGAGGGCTACCGGGTGTGGGATGACCGCGGCCGCGAGCTGATCGATGCAAACAACAACTTCACGTCGCTGATCCACGGCAACGCCCACCCCGACATCACCGAGGCCGCCACCAAGGCCCTCTCCAGCGGCGCCAGCTGGGGGATCCCCAACCTTTACGAATGGGAACTGGCGGAACTGTTGCTGGGCCGCCTGCCGGAACTGGACCAGGTGCGGTTCGCGAACTCCGGTACCGAGGCCGTCATGTCGGCCATCCGTATTGCTAGGGCCAGCACCGGACGCGAAAAGGTCATCGTTACCAAGGGCGGTTACCACGGCACCTCCGAGGTTGCCCTGGTTCCCGGCGGTCCTTCCTACCAGCGCGGTGTCACCCGCGGGGTGATCGACGACGTCACTGCGGTGCCGCTGAACGACGTCGAATTCCTGCGTCAGGCGGTTGAATCCGCTCCGGACGCATACGCCGCCATCATCCTGGATCTCTTGCCGAACCGGGCCGGGCTCCTGACGATCAACCAGGAATTCGTCCGCACCGCCCGGGAACTGGCTACCCGCTACGGCCTCGTCCTGATCATCGACGAGGTCATCAGCCTCCGCCTTGGCTACAACGGCTTCAGCGGCGAGTACGGGGTTACTCCGGACTTGCTGACCACGGGAAAGCTCATCGGCGGAGGCTTCCCGGTCGGTGCTGTTTGCGGCAAGGCCGGGCTCATGGCGGAGGTTGACCCGACCCGTCCCGGGAGCCTGCCGCACGGAGGTACATTCTCCGGCAACCCGGTCAGCATGGCCGCCGGTGCCGTTGCCCTTCGCCTCTATACCCAGGATGAAGTCAAGCGCCTGAACCAGTTGGGCGACACCGCCCGCGAAACGGTGAACTCCCGTGTGGCCGACGCCGGTTGGGAGATCCGTGGCCGTGGCTCACTCCTCCGCGCGGTTCCGGCCGGCGCGGAGAAGGTGGACGAACACACCCAGCACAGCCTGTGGTGGGCCTCCTACGAGCGCGGACTGCTCGGTTCCCCGGCCAACCTGCTGTCCCTGTCCACGCCTATGGACGAGAAAGTGGTGGCCGACATCGCAGACCGCCTGGCCGCCGCCGTCCTGGCTGTGGCCTCGCAGGCTCCCGCGACGGAAGGTGCCAAGTAGCCATGAAGATCGTTTCCTATGAACACGAATCCGGCATCCGCGGCGGTGTGCTGATCGAGGACACCGTCTACGACCTGGAGCTGCTCCTGCAGGGTTCCGGCCAGGCAGTGCACGGAGCCACCACGTCCGTCCGGGAATTTCTGGAACTGTATGGCGACCGGCTCGAGGCCGTGTCAGCCGAAGTCAGCGCCCTGGCCGGCCACGACCCGGAAGCCCATGTGGGGGCCAGGGCCGATGTACGCCTGACCACACCCGTACCGGACCCCTCCAAGGTGCTGTGCATCGGACTGAACTACAAGGACCACGTCGCAGAGACCGGCCGTGCGTTCCCCGAGTACCCGGACGTTTTCGCCAAGTTCGCGTCCACCATGGTGGGGCCCGACGACGACATCGGCGGCGCCAGGGTCAGCGAAAACCTCGATTTTGAAGGTGAGCTCGCCGTGGTGATCGGTCGCAGGGCCAGCGAAGTTTCCGAAGAAGAAGCACTCGGCTACGTAGCCGCAGTGGCCCCGCTGAACGATGTCACCGCCCGGGACCTGCAATACCGCGGCACGCAGTGGCTGGCAGGCAAGGCCATTGACGGGTCAACCCCGTGGGGTCCTGCACTGGTCACCCTGGACGAAGTGGGCGATCCGCAAAACCTGGACCTCGCTACCCGCGTCAACGGCATCGAAGTGCAGCGCTCCAATACCCGCTACCAGATCTTCCCGATCGCGCGGATCGTCTCCTATCTCTCTGGTTTCCTCACCCTGGAACCGGGCGACGTCATTGCCACGGGAACTCCGCAGGGCATCGGTGCCAAGCGGAACCCGCCTGTCTGGCTGGAACCGGGAGACACGGTGGAAATCGACATCGAGAACGTGGGACTGCTCCGAAACACCGTCGGCAAGCCCCAGCCCTAACCCCTGCAAACTCTACGAAAGTTATGAAGACCATGAGTGATGTACAAACACAACCAGGCGAGGCCAGGTATCGGATCGCCGTCGACACCGGCGGTACCTTTACCGACGTGGTTGTCGGTTCCAACAGCGGTGACATGGCCGTCGGCAAGGCGCTGACCACCTACGACCGCGTGTTCACCGGCTTCGAAGCCTCGGTTCGCCGGGCGGCGGAATCCGTTGGCTGGAGCGGCGACGATGTGCTCCGCAACGCAGACGTGATTGTCTACGGCACCACCCACGCCACCAACGCAGTGCTCACCGGCAAGGTCGCCAAGACTGCGCTGCTGACCACGGACGGTTTCGCAGACACCCTGTTGCTCCGCGAAGGTGGCCGTCGTGATGCCTTCGATTCCAAGGCTGCCTACCCGCCGCCGTACATTCCCCGCCACCTGACCTTCGAAATTACCGAACGAATCTCCGCCGAGGGCGACGTCCTGGTGCCCTTGGACGAGGAGCAGGTCCGCGAGGCCCTCGCTTCCTTCAAGGAACAAGGGATCGAGGCCGTCGCCGTCTCCTTCCTGTGGTCGATCATCAACGACGTCCACGAAAAGCGCGTGGCCGAACTGATCCACGAGATCCTTCCCGGGGTTCCCTACACGCTCTCCAACGAGGCCAACCCCACCATCCGCGAATACCGCCGCTCCTCGGCAGCCTCGATCGACGCCTCCCTGAAACCGTTGATGGCCGACCATTTGGGCAAGTTGCGCGCAGACCTGCAGGAATACGGTTTTGCAGGCGATCTGCTGGTGGTCACCTCCGAGGGCGCTGTCCTCGACGTCGCGGATGTTCTTGACCGTCCGGTCCTGCTGCTGAACTCCGGCCCGTCCATGGCGCCTCTGGTGGGGGCCGCGGCGGCCCCGGACCGCGACACCGTGGTGGTTTGCGACATGGGCGGCACCACCTTCGACGTCTCCCTGGTGGAGGAAGGCGTGGTTCGCCACACCCGCGAGGCATGGCTGGGCGAACCCTTCGTCGGCCACCTCACAGGCCTGTCGTCCGTTGCTGTGTCCAGCATCGGCGCCGGCGGCGGCAGCATCGCATGGATCGACGGCGGCGGCCTCCTCCGCGTAGGACCGCAAAGCGCGCGAAGCACGCCCGGCCCCGCAGCCTACGGCCGCGGCGGTGAAGAACCGACCGTCACCGATGCGTGCGTGGCACTGGGCTACCTCGACGCCGACGGTTTCGAGGGTGGCTTCACCCTCGACCGTGAAGCTGCCATCAAGGCAATCGACACCCGCATCGCCGGTCCATTGCAGATGGACACGCTGCAGGCCGCCCAAGCGATCCTTGATGTCTCCGCCAACCACATGGCCACAGCCATCCGGCAGTCTGCCCTCGAACAGGGCGTTGACCCCCGTGGTGCGCTCATTGTTGCCGGCGGTGGCGCAGGCGCCATGGTCGCCGCGATCATCGGCAGGCTCCTGGAAGCGGGCACCGTCCTTGTCCCGGCAACCGCCGGCGTCCTCGCCGCCTACGGCGCCCACCGCGCCCCGATCGCCACCGAGTTCCTCTCCCCGCTGCACAACGACACCCGCAGTTTCGACGCCGGTTCGGCCTCCCGCGCTGTGGAGGATCTGACAGCCAAGGCTGAGCTCTTTGTGAAGCGCTTCGACGGCGTAGGCGAAGCGCCCAAGGTCACCTACTTCGTGGATGCCCGGTACCCCGGCCAGGCCTGGGACCTCCGCGTCTACCTCGACGCCGCCCCGGACACCTCCGGCGATGCGGCAGGCATCATCGAGCGCGCCTTCCACGAAGAGCACGACCGCCGCAACGGCACCCACGATCCGGACAGCCGCGTGGAGATCATCACCTGGGGCGTCCGCGTGGAAATCCCGCGTCCGGAGCACACCAAGTCCGAAGGCGAACTCAGCCGCACCGCGGAAATCCACCGTACGGATGACATCGTCTTTGGCGGCGAACCCTTCAGCACCCAGCGCTACCGCGGCGTGACACTCGCTCCCCGCGACAAGATCGTGGGACCGGCCGTCATCGACCAGCCCACCACCACCATCGTCGTACCGCCGGAATGGGACGCGACGCTCGATGAACGATCCAACATCTACCTCACCCGTAAGGAGGCGTAACCGTGACCCGCGAATTCGATCCCGTAAAGCTCTCGGTCCTTGCCAACGCATTCGACGGCATTGTCCGCGAGATGACCAGCGGCCTGCTCCGCTCCGCCCGCTCTTCGGTCATCAACACGGCCCGCGACTTCTCCTGCGCCGTGCTGACCGCGGACAACCAGCTGCTCGCCGCAGCCGAAGGCGTGCCGGTGCACGTCTTCGGTGCCGGCCCGCTGGGCGAGGACATGGTTGAACTGCACAAGGACATCCGCGAAGGCGACGCGTTCCTGCACAACGACCCCTACATGGGTAACTCCCACGCAGCCGACCACGTGATCCTGGTGCCCATCTTCATCCAGGGCCGCCACCTCTTCACCGCCGTGACCAAGGCCCACCAGGCCGACTGCGGCAACTCGCTTCCCACCACGTTCTTCGCCACCGCGCGGGACGTGTACGAGGAAGGCGCGTTGATCTTCCCCTGCGTGCGGATCCAACGCGACTACACGGACATCGACGACATCATCCGCATGTGCCGCTCCCGCATCCGTGTTCCCGACCAGTGGTACGGCGACTACCTGGCGTCCGTCGGCGCCTCGCGTATTGCCGAACGCCGCATTCACGAACTCGCTGAGAAGTTCGGCGTGGATGACCTGGTGGACTTCGTGGATGCCTGGTTCGACTACTCCGAGCGGCTGACCGCCAGCGCGATCGAGAAGCTGCCCGAGTACATCCTCCACGGCACCTCCGCCCACGATCCTTTCCCCGGCACAGGCCCTGGCGGTGTGCAGCTCCAGGCAACCCTGGAGGTCAAGCCCAAGCAGGGCAAAGTCGTGATCGACCTGCGCAACAACCCGGACAACCTGCCCAACGGCCTGAACCTGACCAAGGCAACGGCAACCGGTGCGGCACTGGCCGGCATTCTTTCCGGCATCCCGGAAAACCTGCCGAGCAACGCCGGAACTTTCCGCCGCGTTGAGGTGCTGCTGCGCGACGGCTGCGCCGTCGGAGTTCCCAAGCACCCCTACTCCTGCTCCTCAGGCACCACCAACCTGGCAGACCGCGTCGTCAACATCGTCCAGGCCGCCTTCTCCCAGATCGACGACGGCTACGGAACTGCCGAAGGTGCTGCCGGTCAAGCGCCGGCCAAGTCGGTGATCTCCGGAACGGACGAACGCAACGGCAACGCCTACGTGAACCAGATCCTGGTAGGCGGCGTCGGCGGTCCGGCCACCCCGTACGTTGACGGCTGGCCCACCTACCAGCGTCCCGTCTGCGGGGCCCTCCTCTACCACGACAGCGTGGAAGTGGACGAGCAGCGCTACCCGATCCTCGTCCACGAACGCACACTGGTCGCAGACTCCGGAGGAGCCGGCCGCCAGCGCGGCGGCCTGGCAACCCGCGTCACCATGGAACCCCGCGGTGAAAGCGTCACCCTCACTTACGGCATCGAAGGCAAGATCAACCCGCCGAAGGGCGTCCGCGGCGGCCACGACGGCGCCGGGCCCTCCGCCTGGGTGGAAGACCTCAAGACCGGCGAACGCCGGGAGATCCCCGTGGTGGGCCGCTACGACCTGCAGTCGGGCGAGAAAGTCGTGTCCATCACCCCCGGCGGTGGCGGCTACGGCGACCCGCTGGAGCGCGACGTCCTGGCAGTCCTCGACGACTACCGCGAATCCCGGATCACGCTCGACGCTGCAGCAGCCGATTACGGCGTGGTCATCACAGGCGGGGCCGTGGACGAGGCCGCCACGGCCAAGGCACGCCAGGGGCGCCTGGCCGTTTAGCCACCCACCCGGCCACCGGCCACAGCGCTATAGCCACACGTCCCGGGGCGGGGTATCCTCGCCCCGGGATGTTCCAACAAGCACTAACGGAGATTCACATGGAACCCATTCGAGTCGGCATCATCGGCGTCGGAAACGTCCTCAACCAGTACCTTGACAAGATCGGCGTCCACCCCGACGTCGCCGTCGTGGCACTCGCGGACGTGAACGCCGAGGCGGTCAGGAAGCGCGCTGCCGAATACGATGTCCCCAAGGCCCTCACTCCCGACGAGTTGCTGGCCGATGAGGAGGTGGAACTTGTCCTCAACCTCACGCCGCCCAAGCTTCATGCGCCCGTCACGCTCCAAGCGATCGCGGCCGGCAAGCACGTCCTCTCCGAGAAACCCTTCGCAACGTCCCTTGAGGAAGCAAAACAGATCCTGGCTGCAGCACGGGAAGCCGGGGTCAAGGTGGGTTCCGCACCCACCACGTTCCTGGGCTCCGGGATGCAGACCAGCCGCAAGCTGATCGACGACGGCTGGATCGGCACGCCGGTGGCAGCCTTCGCGTCCTTCGCCTGCCGCGGCTACGAGCACTGGCACCCGAACGTCGACCCCTTCTACAGCCCCGGAGCCGGCCCCATGCTGGACATCGGACCGTACCTGATCACCAACCTGGTGAACTTCTTCGGCCCTGTGTCGCGCGTCTCCGCGACCACGCCGCGTTCGTCCGGGACGCGTCCCCGTCCGGGCAAGGAAGAGGAAGTCATCCGGATCCAGACCCCGACCCACGTCACGGGAACCATTGACTTCGAGTCCGGCGCTGCCGCCACCGTGATCGTCAGCTGGGACATCTGGAACCACAACCTGCCGCATCTGGAGGTCTACGGCACCGGCGGCTCGCTGGCAGCGCCGAACCCGGACCACTTCTCCGGGGCTCCCGTGCTGCGCCGCGGCGAGCCGGGGGATCTCGCGCTGGACATGACGCCTCCCGGCGGTGGTGACTGGCGCGAAACGCCCATCACCCACCGTGACGATGCCTACCGCGGCATCGGGCTGGCAGAATTCGGCTACGCCATCCGCAACGGCGTGGAACCCCGGACGGGCGGCGACTTCGCCTACCACGTCCTGGAAGTGCTCTTGGCCTTTGAAGCCTCCTCGGAGCAGGGCAAGCACATAGATATCGAGAGCACCTGCGTGCGGCCCCGGCCGCTGCCCTCGGTTGGCCCGCAGGAGCCCTACCGGTTCGACTAGAGGCCAGGCAAAACAGCGGCCGTCGGCGGTACTCGCGTGCCGCCGTCGACCGCTGTTTTGCGTGTCCGGGGCAGTAGGGGGCTGCGTCCCAAAGTGGGACACAACGTTGCTTTCCCGCAGTGAAAACCTGAGGTTCGGGCGAATCGGTTTGCAAATGCCGACGCACCTACGAATTTAGGAGAACGCATGACTACCACAGCCGCTGCTGACATCGGCACAGACGTCAAGACCGCAGCCGACAAAAAGGCCGTCCGCCGCCGCACCGTCGCACAAGCAATCGTTGAGTATTTGCAGGTCCAGTACAGCGAACTGGACGGTGAGAAGCGCCGACTGGTTCCCGGCATGTACGGCATCTTCGGCCACGGCAACTCCGTCGGCCTGGCCCAGGGCATCGACGAATACGGTTCCGACTTCACCTACTATCAGGCCAAGAACGAACAGTCCGCAGTTCACGCAGCCATCGGCTTTGCCAAGGCGTCCAACCGTGCCGCCACGCTGGCTTGCACGGCCTCCGCCGGCCCTGGTTCCACCAACATGGTCACCGGTGCTGCAACCGCCACGACCAACCGCCTCCCGGTGCTGTTGTTCCCCGCGGACATCATCAACAACCGCTTCGGCGATCCCGTGCTGCAGCAGATCGAGCACCCGGTGGAGCGCGATGTCTCCGCCAACGACTGCTTCCGTCCGGTCAGCCGCTACTTTGACCGGATCACCCACCCGGCCCAGCTGCTGTCCACCCTTCCGGAGGCCATGCGCGTCCTTACCGACCCGGTGGAAGCCGGTGCGGTCGTAGTATGCCTGCCGCAGGACATCCAGGGTGCCGAGTTCGACTTCCCGGAGACCTTCTTCACCCCCCGCGTCTGGCACATTCGCCGGCGCCCGGCAGTTGAGGACGAACTTCGTGACGCCGCCGGGATCATCCGTAACGCCCGGCGTCCGCTGCTGATCGCCGGTGGTGGAGTCCGCTACTCCAAAGCACAGGAAGAACTGGCGCGTTTCAGCGCCGAATTCGGCATCCCTGTCTCGGAAACGTACGCCGGTAAGGGCAGCGGCCCCGTCACCGACTTGAACCTTGGTGCGCTGGGCGTGACCGGCACAGTGGGTGCCAACGAGATCGCCGACGCCGCGGACGTCGTGATTACGGTGGGTTCGCGCCTGCAGGACTTCATCACGGCCTCGCACTCCCTCTTCCAGAACCCTGACGTGAAATTCGTCAACCTCAACGTTGGTGCGTTCGACGCCCACAAGATGGGATCATTCCCCGTCATCGGTGATGCCAGGCTGAACCTCGCGGCCCTCCGGGAACGCCTTTCCGCCGTCGGCTATTCAACATCGGCGGGATTCAGGAGCGACATTGCCGATGCACGCAAGGCCACGCTGGAAGTGCGCAACCACGACCTGGAGGCCTTCCCGGGCGAGAAGATGAGCCAGGCGCAGGTCATCGACGCCTTGAACAGGACCACCACGGGCGAGGACGCGCTGATCCTGGGCTCCGGTGGCGTGGTGGAGGGCATCCACAAAGCCTGGGATCCTTCAAACGGCACCGAAATCCACTTCGAATACGCCAACTCCTGCATGGGCCATGAGATACCCGCAGGACTGGGCTACCGAATCGCCCGCGACGGCGAGCCCGGTGAGGTCTATGTCCTCATCGGTGACGGCACGTACTTCATGCAGCCCACTGAACTGGTAACCGCAGTGCAGGAGCGCCAGAAGATCATCACGATCGTGGTCGACAACCGTGGCCACCAATGCATCTGGCCGCTTCAGGTCGCCAAGGGCGGCCCGGGCCGTGAATTCGGTACGCAGTACAAGGAGCGCAACGCCGGGTCCGGACGCCTTGACGGGCCGGTCCTGGAGTTCGACATCGCTGCCAACGCGGCCAGCATGGGCTGCGCCGCGTGGTCAACAACCACCATCGAGGAGTTTGAGGGCGCCCTCGCCGAGGCCCGTGCCGCTGAGGGGCCCGCCGTGATCGTCGCCCACGTCGAGCAGTACCGGTACCTGTCCGGCAACGGCGCTTTCTGGGACGTCGGAGTGCCGATGACCTCCCAGCGCCCGGGCAGCCAGGAAGGTACCGCCAAGCACCTCGAAGGCCGCGCCCGCCAGCGCTACTACGCTGCCACCACCGCACCCGAACCGCGCTAGGCACATCGGGCGGGACCGCTCCATCGGCGGTCCCGCCCGCTTGTTTTTCGATAACAGTCCCCACTTCCTGACCAAGGAGCATTCACTATGAGCTCATTTGCCGTTATTGATCCGGCTACCGGAACCATTCATGCCGAGTACCCCGCGGCCACCGACGCAGAGGTCGAGGCAGGACTCGGCGCAGCACAGAAGACATACCAGGAGTGGTCCCGGACCACGACCGTGGCCGAGCGCGCTGTCTTGGCCAAGCGCCTCGCGGACCTGTTTGTTGAGCGCAAGGACAAACTGGCCGCCATCATCAACCGTGAGATGGGCAAGCCGTTGCAGCAGGCCGTGGGGGAAGCCGAGTTTTCCGGTTCCATCGCAGCTGCCTTCGCCGAGCACGCGGAAGAGTGGCTCGCGGACGAGGAACTGGAGGTGGCGGATGGACTGAGGACCTTCTTCCGCTATCAGGGCCTCGGCGTGATCCTGGGCATCATGCCGTGGAACTACCCCTACTACCAAGTGGCACGGTTCGCGATCCCCAACATCATCCTTGGCAACACGGTGATCGTCCGCCACGCCAGCCAGTGCCCGGAGTCGGCGTTGGCGTTGGCGGAACTCTTCCGCGACGCAGGTTTTCCCGAGGGTGCCTACGTCAACCTGTTCGCCACCCACCAGCAGATTTCCACCATGATCGCGGACGACCGCGTACAGGGTGTCTCGCTGACCGGTTCGGAGCAAGTGGGTGCGATCGTGGCGGAGCAGGCCGGACGTGCCCTGAAGAAATGCGTCCTGGAGCTTGGCGGCGCCGACGTGTTCCTGGTGCTCGATACCGATGACGTGGACCTTGCAGTGAAGAAGGCCGTGATGGGCCGCATGGGCAACACGGGCCAATCGTGCAACGGTTCCAAGAGGATCGTGGTGCTGGAAAAGTACTTTGACGAGTTCGCCGGGAAGTTCAAGGCTGCCATCGCCGGCCAGTCCTACGAGAACGGCGACTTCGGCCCGATGTCCTCAGATTCGGCCACCAAGTTCCTGGCTTCCCAGGTACAGGGTGCGTTGGACCAGGGCGCCGAAATCCTTGTGGGCAACAATGAGCCCCAAGGCAACGTCTTCACTCCGACGGTGATTACCAACATCACCCCGTCCATGGACGTTTACAGCGAGGAGCTGTTTGGTCCGGTCGCCCAGTTGTACAAGGTCAGCAGCGACGAGGAAGCAATCAAGCTCGCGAACTCCTCGCCGTACGGCCTGGGTTCGGTGGTGATCTGCGACGACGTCGAGCGCGCCGAGCGCGTCGGCAACCAGCTCGACGTCGGCATGGTCTTCGTCGGTGCCTACGACCTCAGCGGTGCGGACGTGCCATTCGGCGGCGTCAAGAAGTCCGGCTACGGCCGCGAACTTGGCAAGGTGGGCATGTTGGAGTTCGCCAACAAGAAGCTGTTCCGCTTCGCGAAGTAGGTCCTGGGAGTGTAGTTTTCAACGCAGCAGAAGGAGGCCGGATCATTGCGATCCGGCCTCCTCCTTTGTCCAGGTTTCCTTCTTTGTCCCCGATTCCTTCTTTGCCCGGGACTCAGGCTCCGTACGTGGTCTGCCCGGACACTTCCGGGATGTCCACCCAGCCGCCGGAACCGGCGCTCTGCAGGGAGGCATCAACGAGTTCCGAAACGGACCAGCCGTCGGCGGCGGAGGGGCCGAGCTGCTTGCCTTCGGCCACGGAACGCAGGAACAGCGCGGCCTCGATGGTCTTGAGGTCGTTGAATCCGATGCCGGGGCCGGGTCCTGGCTGGAAGCGGCCGAATTCTCCGTAGGACGGCGGGGTCATGATGGTGCGGTATCCGCTGCGGTCCGTGGCGAGTTCAAGCTGGTTCATTCGTTCGAAGTTCCAGCGCAGCGAGCCTTCCGAGCCGTACACCTCGATGATGTATTCGGCGTGCGGGCCAATGGCTACGCGGGTGGATTCGAACATACCGATCGCGCCGCCTTCAAAACGGGCCAACATCGCCGTGTAGTCCTCGTTCTCCACTTCACGGGTGACGTCCGATGCCTGGCCCATGTCGAAGGAGTTGGAGGACTTGCCTGCGGGCAGTGGACGGTCCTTGATGAAAGTTTCGGTGACCGCGTTGAGCGAGGTGATCCGGCCAACCAGGAACTGTGCAAGGTCGAAGCCATGGCTCAGGACGTCGCCAAGGACTCCCGAACCGGCGCGTGCCTGCTCGTAACGCCATGTGAAGACCTGCGTCGGGTCGGAGGCATAGCCCGTGAGGAGGCGGATCTGCACGTTGGTGATCCGGCCCAGAGCGCCGGACCGGATGAGCCGACGGGCTTCCGCGACAGCCGGTGCGTGCCGGTAGTTGAAGCCCACGGAGGTGATCAGCCCTGCAGCTTCGGCGCCCTGGGCTATTTCGCGGGATTCCCGGGCACTGCGGCCCATGGGCTTTTCGATCCAGAAGTGCTTGCCGGCCTCGATGGTTGCCATGGCGATTTCGTGGTGCAGGAAGTTGGGGGAGCAGATCGAGACAACGTCGACGTCCGGGTTCTCGAGTACTTTGCGGTAGTCGGTGGCCGTTTCCTTATAGCCGAGTGCGTCCTCGGCGTGGTGGCGACCGGCGTCGTCGGGGTCTGCGGCGATCACCAGCTCGGGGTGGCGCGGCAGTTCAGGGAAGAACTGCTTCGTAGCGAGGTAGGCGCGCGAGTGCAGACGCCCCATCCACCCCACCGAGATGAGGCCAACGCCAATGCGGTTCTGGTCTTCCAAAGTGGACTCCTTAGTTTGTGCCGCTTTCCGGCGGTGCTGTGCCGCGCAGAAAGACGGCATCTGCCCATCAGCCTAGGAACCCACGGAGGGTGCTCTGTGTCTCAATCTGAGACATCCGGGGCCGGGGCGGGGCTGTTTGAGTAGAACGTACTAGTCCCGCAACGCCAACCAAGAGGAGCCGTCGACGATGATGCACCGCAGCCCGTGGAAACGGACGGAACCCTTGCGGGTGATCGTCACAGGAGCGACGTCCGGCGTCGGAGCAGCGACCGCGAAACTGTTCGCTGCCCGTGGTGCCCGGGTAGCGCTGCTGGGCCGCCGCCCGGGGGAGCTGCGGCGCGTTGCGGGAGAGCTCGACGGCGGTGCGCACCACGTGGTTGCCGACGTCGCCAGTGCAGAATCGGCCCGGAACGGCGTCCGGGGAGCCATTCACGCCCTCGGCGGGCTGGACGTGGCAGTCAACGCTGCGGGGGTTGCCGGCTACGCGGCCCTTGAGGACCTGGACGAGGACCGCTGGCGTGAGGTGCTGGACACCAACCTTTCCGGCACCTTCTACGTCGCGCGGGAAGCGGGCCTCCACATGCGCAGGTCCGGGGGAGGGGCGATTGTCAACGTTGCCTCTGACCTCGCAACCATGGGCGTTGCAGGACTGGCCCACTACTGCGCCGCGAAGGCCGGCGTCGTGGGGCTCACGAAGGCGCTGGCCCTTGAGTTGGCGCCCTCTGTCCGTGTCAACGCCGTCTGCCCCGGGCCGATCGACACGCCCATGCTGCGCACCGGCCTGGACGCCGCGCCGGACCCGGTTCTGGCCCTGCGGCAGAAGGAAAGCGCCGTCCCGCTCAGCCGGCTAGCGGAGCCGGAAGAAGTGGCGGCGGCCATCTTTTTCCTCGCCGTCGAGGGCACGTTCGCCACTGGTACCAGCATGGCGTTCGACGGCGGCACTTCGGCCGCTTAGAAGCTTCACCCGACACCTCATCAAGACAAACAAGCCAAGGAGCTTTGAAGGTTATGTCCGATTCGAAGTACAACGATCTCCGCAGCGCACGCTGGTTTGCGCCGCACGACCTCACCGGATTCGTGCACCGCACCGCCATCCAGGCCGAAGGCTTCTCGCGCTTCGCCATTAAGGACCGGCCGGTCATTGGCATTGCCAACTCCTGGTCGGAGCTGGTCAACTGCAACATCCACTTCAAGCTGCTTGCCGAGGCCGTGAAGCGTGGCGTCCTGATGGCCGGTGGTTTGCCGCTGGAGTTTCCCACCATCTCCTTGGGCGAGAGCCTGATGAAGCCCTCGGCCATGCAGTTCCGCAACCTGATGGCCATGGACGTCGAGGAATCCATCCGTGCCTACCCGCTCGACGCGATCGTGCTGTTGGGCGGCTGTGACAAGACCGTCCCCGCGCAGCTCATGGGAGCCGCCAGCGCAGACATACCCACCATCATGCTGACCGGCGGCCCCCAGGAGCCCGCCCACTTCCGGGGCAAGCAATTGGGTGTCGGGACGGACACCTGGAAGTACGCCGATGAACTGCGGGCAGGAAAGATCACCGAGGCCGACTTCGACGAACTCGAGTCCGCCGCCAAGCCCTCCGCCGGGCACTGCAGCGAAATGGGCACGGCCTCCACCATGACGTCCCTCGTTGAGGCCTTGGGCATGTGCCTCCCGGGCAGTGCGTCCATCCCCGCCGTCGACGCCCGGCGCGGGCAAGCCGCTGAAGCCACTGGCCGCAGGGCCGTTGAAATGGCCCTGTCAGGTCCGAAGCCCAGCGAGATCCTGACCAAGGAAGCGTTTGATAACGCCATCACGTTGCTGATGGCCGTAGGTGGCTCCACCAATGCCGTGGTTCACCTTTTGGCACTTGCCCGCAGGGTGGGTTACGACCTTCAGCTGGACCGGTTCCACGAGATTTCGCAGCGCACTCCGCGGATCGCCAACGTCCGCCCGTCCGGTGAATACCTCGTGAAACAGCTCTTCGAGGTCGGCGGCATCCCCACGGTACTGAAGGCCCTGGATCCGCTGTTGCACCGGGATGCCTTGACCGTCACGGGCGAACCCCTCGCAAAGGGCTACGAATCGGCACCTGAGCCGGACGGCGTCGTCGTGAGCACGCTTGAGGCGCCGTTCGATGCATCCGGTGGCATCGCCGTCGTTCGCGGCTCGCTGGCCCCGAACGGTGCGGTGATCAAGCGCAGCGCAGCCTCCAAGGACCTGCTGCAGCACAAGGGTTCGGCCATAGTTTTCGAGGACATCTACGACCTTGGCCGCAGGATTGACGATCCGGACCTGGACATCACGGAGGACTCGGTCCTGGTGCTCCGCAACAGCGGCCCGGTGGGTGCGCCCGGAATGCCGGAATGGGGCATGCTGCCCATTCCGCAAAAGCTGCTGCGCAAGGGTGTCCGGGACATCGTGCGGATCTCCGATGCCCGCATGAGCGGTACCGCGTTCGGCACCACGGTGCTGCATGTGTCCCCTGAAGCTGCCGTGGGCGGTCCGTTGGCCATTGTCCGGGACGGCGATCCGATCGTGCTGGACGTCGAAAACCAGCGCCTGGACCTCGACCTCCCCCAGGAGGAGATTGAAGCCCGGCTCGCTGACCTCAAGCTTCCGCAGCCCAAGTATCGCCGCGGCTACGGCCGACTGTTCATTGACCACGTCAACCAGGCTCACGAGGGCTGCGACTTCGATTTCCTCAAGGGCCTCCCTGATGAGGAACCGCAGCGCCTGCCGTATGGCCTGATGAGCGGCTGGCAGGGCGGCTGGTGAGAAGCCGCGACGAGGAAGGGCAGGGAACGGGCATGTCACGACCCAAAGTAATTGTCATCGTCCAGGAGGGCCGGCCGTTGCCTCCTGTGGAGCGGCTGGACGCCGAGGCCGAGGTAGTGGTGGTCCGGTCCGCCGAAGAGTTCAGGGCGGCGCTGCCCGGGGCGGAAATCCTGTTCCTGAACGACTTCAGGACGAAGCTTCTGCGTGACGTTGGTCCGGGGGAGCTGCGATGGATCCACACCTCGAGCATCGGCGTGGACAGCCTCATGACCCGGGAGATCATCAACGGCGACATCGTGGTGAGCAATTCGCGCGGCGTTTGTGAACGGCCCATCGCCGAGTGGGTCCTGGGTGTCCTGTTGATGTTCACCAAGGACCTGCGCCGAACCATCGAACTGCAGCAAGCAAGGACCTGGCAGCACCGGGAAACCGAACCGTTGCTGGGACGCAAGGTCCTGGTGGTCGGCCCTGGACCTGTGGGGCGCGAGACGGTCCTGCTGCTGCGTGCGGCGGGCATGGATGTGTCGGTCGTCGGGCGGACAGCGCGTGAGGATAAGCAACTGGGCGCCATTGCCTCCTTCGAGGAGCTGGACCTGCTCCTTGGGGAGGCCCAGGACGTGGTGCTGACCGTGCCGCTCACTGAGGAGACGCGCGGGCTGTTCAACGCTGCACGCTTTGACAAGATGCGTCAGGGAGCACGGTTGGTCAATGTGGGCCGCGGGGCCGTGGTGGTGGAACAGGACCTGCTCGACGCCATCGACGCCGGGCACCTGGGTGCAGCAGCCCTGGACGTTTTCGCGAACGAGCCGTTGGCAGCTGAAAATCCACTCTGGAGCCGCAGCAACATCCTGGTCTCGCCCCACGCCTCCGGGGACCTGATCGGGTGGCGTGGCCGAGTTGTGGACTGCTTCGCAGCAAACCTGCAGAAGTGGAAGACGGGCGAGCCGCTCAATGACATCGTGGACCTGAAAAAGCTTGGCGGAACCGCTCCAAAACCCCTGTCCCAAGCTGGTACAGTGCTCCCACAATCCGCGTCGATAGTGTGATTCAGCACTCAAAACTTCGCGACGAGGATTACATGTCAAGCACAACAAAAGGGAAGCAGACGCCTACCCGGACCCAGGAAGACAAGCTCAGCGGCAACATGGGGGTGGGCGAGCTCGTGATGAACGTGCTCGCCTTCTCCTCCCCGCTGACCACCGTTGCAGGCACCCTGCCTGTGATGCTCCTTTTCAGCGGGCACACGGCTCCGGGCATCTACCTCCTGGTGACGTTGATGCTCCTGATCTTCTCAGTGGGTTTCGTCAGGATGAGCCGCAGCGTGGAAGCTCCAGGCGGCTTCTATTCATTCGTCACCGCCGGCCTTGGCAAGCCGGCCGGTCTTGGTGGTGCACTGTTGGCGCTGGTGGGTTACATCTTCATCGGCTTCTTTGCGCCGTCCCTGTTCGCCCTCACCTTGCAGGGCTTCGTGGTGAACACCCTGGGTGGTCCGGAGATTCCGTGGTACTGGTACGGGTTGGGCATCATCGCCGTCACCACGCTGTTGGCTTACAACCGCATCGACTTGTCGGCGAAGGTCCTGACGGTGGTCATGTTGCTGGAATCGGCCGTGGTGGTCATTTTCGATGTGGCCGCGTTCGCCTCGGGCGACGTGTCACAGGGTGTCGGGTTCTCCATGCCCTGGATCACCGACGCCGGGTTGGGCCTGGCCCTGTTGTTCGCCGTGGGAAATTTCTTCGGGTTCGAAGCGACGGTTATCTACCGGGACGAAGTGAAGAACCCTGACCGGACCATTCCCAGGGCCACGTATCTGGCGGTGGTCGGCATTGGCCTGTTCTACGCGGTGGCCGCATGGGCCTACACGGCATTCCTCGGCGCCGACAATGTCCAGGACGAGGCCAAAGCAAACACGGTGAACCTGTTCAACGACGGAGCCACGGCGCTGGTCGGCAAGATTTTTGCCGATATCGGGGTGGTCCTGTTGATCACGTCGATCCTGGCCTCCATGCTGTCCATCCAGAATATTGCGGCCCGGTACAGCTTCTCGCTGGCTGCCGACGGGGCGCTGCCGAGGATCCTCGGCCGCGTCCACCCACGGCACAAGTCCCCCTATGTTTCGGCGGTGGGCGTGGGCATGGTTTGGGTGGTTGCCACTGTGGTGTTCACCCTGGTGGGGGTTGCTCCCGAGGCCCTCTATCCGATCGCCAGTGGAAGCGGCACGTTCTCGGTCCTGCTGCTGATGTTCATTACGAGTTTCGCGGTGCTGGTCTACTTCGTGCGCCGCCGCAGTTTCGCTCCCGAATCCGTGTGGAAGACCATTGTTTCCCCCATCGTCAGCGTGCTGTTCCTTGGCCTGATTACTTATCTGGCAATTGCGAATTATCCCGAGCTGATCGGTGGATCGGCCGTCATGACGGCAATTTTCATGACATTTACTTTTGCTTTGTTCATCGGCGGCATTGTTTATGCATACTTCCTGCGTTCAAAGCGCCCCGAGGTCTATGTGCGTTTGGGCCGGCAGAAGATCGATCAATGACCACTGCATTATTGGAGGGCTGCAATGACGCAACAGATCAGGGTTGGCCTGTTCGGGACCGGGAGGATCGGTCAGGTGCATGCCATGAGCCTGGCAACGTTGGAAGAAGCGACGCTCTCCTGGGTGTGCGATCCGTACCTGGAAGGTGCCAAGCGGACTGCTGCCGAGTTCGGCGGCAGGGTCAGTGACGACCCCGCCGAAGTCTTTGCTTCAGGGGAAGTGGATGCCGTCATCGTTGCCTCTCCGACCGCTACCCACGTGGAACTCATTGAACAGTCGATCGATGCAAATATCCCCGTGCTGTGTGAGAAACCTGTTGACCTGGAGATTGCCCGGGTTGATGCACTCCGGGCCAAGGCGGCTGCTGCGGATGTTCCGATCGCTTTGGGGTTCAACAAGCGCTTTGACCGGCATTTTGTGGAACTGCGGCGGCGGGTGGGGGCCGGGGAGATCGGTGCCTTGGAGCAGTTGATCATCACGAGCCGGGATCCAGGGGAGCCGCCGGCGGCTTACCTGCCCCAGTCCGGCGGGATTTTCCGGGACATGACCATCCACGACCTGGACATGGCCCGCTACTTTCTTCCGGACATTGTGGAGGTCTCGGCCCGCGGTGCCAACGTCTTCAGCGAAAGCATCCGGGAGGCGGGCGACTTCGATTCCACCGTGGTCACCCTTCGGGGTTCCAACGACCAACTCGTGACCATCCTCAATTCAAGGCATTCCGCGTACGGCTACGACCAGCGCATCGAGGCCTTCGGCTCCACCGGTTTGCTCCAAGTGGCCAACAAGAACGACAGCCTGGTGCGGCATTGGGGCACGCGTTCCGTCGAGGGGACAAGCCCTTACCAGAACTTTTTCCTGGAGCGCTATGCGGAGGCGTACCGGCTTGAAGTCGCCGAGTTCCTGCGCGCTGTCCGCGGCCTGCCCTCCCGGAGTCCCGGCTTCGAGGACGGCCGTGCTGCCTTGGTCCTGGCCGACGCGGCGGAGAAGTCAGCCCGAACAGGCGCTGCCATTGCCGTGGATTTGTCAGCGTAGCCCTTTGACTGCCCGGCCCGGGCACGGATTCTTTCGCAACAATCCGTGCACGGGCCGGGCATTTCCCTTTTAACTCCGGCTAATTCCCATTGATTCGTTTCCTATGGCAACAATTTCTGCAAGCCGTGTTCCAAAGTGGCACACACGCCGTTGCGTCGAGTCCGTCAAAGTTCAAGTAAGTGAAACAGAGTGGCGCAGGTCACGCGGTTTATGGGTGTCTTTGGATTTCCCGCCTCCGCAACGTCAAACAATGTGGTTGGACGGACCATCGCCAATGGTGTTTCACCGGTTCATTTGCTTGGCCCTATCAATCGAGGATGAGATGACCGATGCACCACCGGTGACAGCTCCACTTGTCGCCCTCAAGGACATACACAAGACATTCGGGGCGGTGTCCGCATTGCGCGGCGTCAGCATCGATGTCATGCCCGGCGAAACCTTCGCTCTGCTAGGAGACAACGCCGCCGGCAAATCAACGCTCATGAAAGTGCTGACGGGCGTCTACCAGCCCGATCGGGGCGCCATTGAGCTGGATGGAAAACGGACCGAGTTTCCTACGCCGTCCGCTTCCCGGGATCAGGGTGTCGAGATGGTCTACCAGGACTTTGCCCTGGCAGACAACCTGGACGTACGCACCAACATCTTCCTTGGCCGGGAACCACAGAAGAATATCCTCGGTCCGCTGGTGCGGATCATCGATCGCAAGAAGATGGAATCCGAGACCAAGCGCGTGCTGGAGCGCCTGGACATCCCCATCAACCCGCGCCTGAAGGTCAAGCGCCTCTCGGGCGGTCAGCGGCAGGCCGTGGCCATCGGGCGCGCCCTGGCATTCGATGCACGTCTGATCATCATGGACGAACCCACTGCCAACCTGTCGGTGGCCAAGGTGGACAAGTTGATCGAAGTCACCCAGCGGCTCAAGAATCTGGGGATTGCAGTCATCATCATTACCCACCGGCTCGACGAAGCCTTCGCAGTGGCAGACCGCTTCGCCGTCATGCGCCAGGGGCAGGTGGTGGGCCGCTTCCGCGTCGGCGAGGTCTCGGAAGCCCAAGTGGCCCACCTGATCTCCCACGGCACCTTGGATGACTACGTCGACACCGGAAGCGGCATCCCCGATGACCGCCGCAAGATCGGAAGCACGTCAAGCAAGGAAGCTGTTGATGCCATGTCCGTTGGCGGACCTGCAACCGGGAGCGACTCATGAGCCTCACCATGGACAACCTCAAGACAAAACTAGGACCCGCCGATCTCAAGGAGGGCCTGACGGCCACCAAGGTCAAGCGGTTCATTGGAGACTACGGGATCATCATCCTGTTCGTGGTGATCCTCATCGTCCTTGCCGCGGCCGCGCCGAACTTCCTGACCCTGAACAACATCGTGAATGTGGTCCGGCAGTCATCGATTATCGGCTTGATCGCGCTAGGAATGACGTTCATCATGATCACCGCGGGTATCGACCTGTCGGTTGGTTCGGTCGTCGGCTTGGCGGGCATGACATTCGCCATCCTGGCACCCGCCAGTGGCGGCGCCTTCTGGCTCCCCCTGATAGCCGGCCTGGGTGTGGGACTCCTGGTCGGTTTCCTCAGCGCAGCCATGGTTGTCTGGGGAGCAATCCTTCCCTTCCTGGCCACGCTGGCCACCATGGCCATAGCCCGTACCGCAGCCCTGGTCATCACTGACGGGCAGGTTGTTTCCGGGTTGAGCGGACCGGCCGAATGGCTGGGCTCCGGTTTCCTGGGTCCCGTTCCGGTCCCTGTGATCATCTTCCTGCTTGCCGCCATCATCTGTGAGTTCGTGTTGAGCCGTACCAAGTTCGGCTCCCATGTGTACGCCGTGGGCGGCAACGAAGAGTCGGCCAAGAAAGTGGGCATCTCCACCAGCCGGGTGCTCTTCACCGTCTACCTGATCGGTGGCGTGACGGCTGCCTTGGGCGGTCTTGTCCTGACGGCCCGCCTGGATGGCGCCGCACCCGTGGCAGGTACCGGATACGAGCTCCAGGTGATCGCCGCCGTCGTGATTGGCGGCACGAGCCTCTTCGGCGGTGTCGGCACCATCCGGGGAACCGTGATCGGTGTCCTGCTGCTGGGCGTCGTCATGAACGGCATGAACCTGCTCGGCGTTTCCTCCTACTACCAGCAGGGCGTACAGGGCGTGATCCTCGTCCTCGCCGTGCTGCTGAACCGCTGGAAATCCGACTAGTCCAGCACCCAACCAACGCAACACCACCATCTCCAAGCGCACAGACAAAAACCACTGAAAGGAACAACCATGGGAATGCGACACAAGCTCGCTGCGGCCACAGCCATGTTGGCTGCCGGAGCCCTGACCCTCACCGGCTGCGGAGGCAGCAGCAACGCCAGCGGTTCCGAACAGTCCGGGAAGAGCTACAACATCGGCGTTGTGGTCCTCGACCTGCAGGACCCGGACTTGGCGCACATGACCGACGCCATGAAGAAGACGGCTGAAGAAAAGGGCGTCAAGCTCAACATCACCGACTCCAAGAAGGATGTGGGCAGCGAACTGAATCAGGTTGAGGACCTCCTCACCCGCCAGGTGGACGCTGTTATCATGCAGCCCCTGGACGGCGATGCCAGCCAGAACGCCGCCAAGCGGGTCATCGCTGCCAACATCCCGTTGTTCATCCTGTCCACCGAGTTCGCGGAAGGCTCTGACGTCGGCTACAAGAGCTACATCGGTGTCGATGACACCGTAGCCGGCCAGATGCAGGCCGAGTACCTCAACAAGGTCATGCCCGACGGCGGCAACCTGGTGTTCGCCGCGGGCATCTACGGTGCCTCGTGGACCGACCGCCGCAAGTCCGGATTCGACAAGACGATCAACAAGAACTTCAAGATCGTGGCCGAATTCCAGGCCAAGGGCAGCCGCGACGACGCCAAGCGCAACATGGAAGACACCCTCCAGCGCTTCCCGTCCGGCCAGATTGACGCCGTGGTGGCCAATAACGACGAAATGGCCATTGGTGCCGCGTCGGCCATTGAGGACGCAGGCCGTACGGCTGAGTTCAAAGCAGTAGTCGGCGTCGACGGAACCGAGCCTGCCTTGCAGGACATCAAGGCCGGCACCATGTCCGCGACGGTCCGCCAGGACTCCGCGGGGCAGGGCGTCAAGGCAGTGGAGGTTGTTACGGACTTCCTCAACGGCTCCAATGTGGACAACCGCTACACCTTGCCATTCACCCTCATCACCAAGGACAACCTGTCCGAGTTCCTGAAGTAGCCACTTCCGCATAAGGAAACGGGCACAGCGGATTCCGTCCGCTGTGCCCGTTCTGTTTTGGCACAGTCCGCCTGGCGGGCCCCCGCCTAGACTTCCAAAGGACCACTATGGAAATGGAGAAGTCGATCATGCCCCACGGCCACGGCGGAGACCCAACACTGACGCGGCTGCTTGCCGCTCTGCGCGGGCAAGGCATCGAGGTGGACGATTCTCCGCGTCGCCTCTCCGAATACTCCTACGACGCCTCCAACTACCGCGTCCGGCCTGCCGCCGTAGCCTTTCCGGCAAACGTCGACGACGTCAGGGCAGTCGTGCGCGAATGTTCGGCCCTGGGCATATCCATCACGCCGCGCGGCGGCGGCACGTCCATGGCGGGCAATGCGATCGGCACTTCCTTGGTGCTGGACCTGTCACGCCGGATGGCGGCCGTGGAAAAGCCCGACGCCGGCGAGGCAGCAGTGTGGGTGGATGCCGGCGTGGTCCTCGGTGAGCTGCGCTCGTACATAGAGTCCGTCACGGAAGGCACGTTGACCTTTGCTCCCGATCCCTCATCCATGACCCGGGCCACCGTGGGCGGTTCGATTGGCAACGACGCCTGCGGCAACCACTCAGTGGCCTATGGACGCATGACGCAGCATGTCGAGGAGGTGGAGCTCGTCACGGCTGACGGTGCCTACCTGCGCGCCGGGCGGAACTTCCTATGCGCCGTTGATCACCGGGACGGGCACTCCGTTGCCCGGGCAGCAGAGCTGCTCCACGGGTTGAAGGAGCTCGCCCAGGCCAACCTGGCTGCACTCCGGGTAGAACTGGGAAACATCCCGAGGCAGGTCTCGGGTTACCACTTGGGACACCTGTTGCCCGAAAACGGCCTGGATGTTGCCGCTGCCATGGCCGGCAGCGAAGGCACTTGCGCCATCGTGGTCAGGGCCAAGGTGCGCCTGGTTCCCAAGCCGCGCACAACAGCGCTGCTGTGCCTCGGTTATGCGAACACCATAGATTCCGCCCGCGACGTGATGACCATCCTCGCCGCCAAGCCAAGCGCCATCGAAGGCCTGGACGCGTCAATTGTGGACATTATGCGCCACAGGCGTGGTGCCGGCAGCGTTGACTCCCTGCCGCAGGGCAAGGCGTTCCTGATGGTCGAATTCCCCGGGGACACGATTCAGCAGGCCTCGGCTGCTTGTGAGCGGCTGCTGGCCAAACTCGCCGCCGACGGCAGGATCCTCGCTCATGCCCTGGTCACCGAACCCCTGGAGCGGGCCAAGCTCTGGCGCGTCCGTGAAGACGGGGCAGGGCTGTCATCCCGCCGGATTGACGGGATCCAAACATGGCCGGGCTGGGAAGACTCCGCCGTTGCCCCGGATCGATTGGCGGACTACCTCGCGGAGTTGCTGCCCCTCGTGGAGAGGTACGGCTACACCGCTTTCATGTACGGACACTTCGGCGCCGGCTGCGTCCACATGCGCCTCGATTACGATCTCCGCAGCGACAACGGACGTCATACGTTCGAGGAATTCACCCGGGAGGCGGCCAAGCTCGTGGTGGCCCACGGCGGATCACTGTCCGGGGAACATGGCGACGGTCGCGCACGCAGCGAACTGCTGGAGGTGATGTACACACCGGCAATGCTTGGCATCTTCAAAGCATTCAAGCACCAATGGGACCCTGCAGGAATCCTCAATCCCGGAATCATCGTGGACCCCGAACCCTTCGCCGCATCGCTTGCCTTGGCGGGTGTTGCCCAACCCGGCCCCGGCCACGGCGAGCCCGACGCGGCGCCGGGTACCGCCGTCGTGCATTCTGCAGGAAACCGTGAATTGCTCCCGGTGGTGAGCCCGTTTGTGGGCAACACGCACGCATGCATCGGGGTGGGGCGCTGCCGGGCGACGTCCGGCGGATTCATGTGCCCCAGCTACCGCGCCACCAAGGACGAGAAGGACTCCACGCGGGGACGGGCAAGGGTCCTTCAGGAACTGGTGCGGGCCAAAGGAACCAGCCATGACGGCTGGTCCAGCCCCGAAGTCCGCGAGGCCCTGGACCTCTGTTTGTCGTGCAAAGCGTGTTCCGCCGGCTGTCCCACGGGAGTGGACATCGCCGAAGCAAAATCCCAACTGGTGGATGAACATTACCGCGGCAAGATCAGGCCGTTCACGCACTACTCCATCGGTTGGCTGCCGCGCTGGCTTCCGTTTCTGACGCGCATCGCGCCGATCGCCAACGCGGGAACCGCTGTCCGCCCCTTCCGCATCGTTGGTGAATGGCTGGGCGTCAGTGCACGACGCCGGCTACCGGACTTCGCAAAGCGGGGCCGGATCCGGCGCCGGGTGCGTGAGGCACGCTTCACGGACAATGCCGACCTCCTCCTGTTCATCGACAGCTTCACCCGGGCCTTCCGCCCCGAAGTAGTCCCGGCCGCTGCCCGGGTGCTGCGCGACTCGGGCGCCTCCGTGGGCTGCACCCCGGACGCCTGCTGTGGCCTGACGTGGATCTCCACTGGTCAACGTGACGGGGCGCTACGCCGGCTGGCACGGCTGATTACCAGGCTCGACGACGGAACTGACCGGCCCATCGTGGTCCTGGAACCGAGCTGCGCGGCCACCATCCGTGACGAGGGTCCCAAGATGGTGGGCGGGGCGGCGGCTGCGCGGGTAGCTGCCAGGGTCCGCTCGTTCTCCGTCGCCGTTGATGAAGCGATGTCACGCGGCTGGAGGCCCACGGCCCCAGCGCCGGAAGAGGCCGTACTGCAAACCCACTGCCATGAACACGCCGTGTTCGGCTCCGGCGCCCAGAAGCGCGTTCTCCAAGCCTGGGGTGTGCCGGAGCTCGTGGAGTCGTCCTCATGCTGCGGAGTTGCCGGCAACTTTGGCTTTGAGGCTGAACACTTCGACGTGTCCATGCAGGTAGCCCGGCACTCCCTTGTGCCGGCGCTGGCAGCCGGCGGCGGGGCGCTGGTCCTGACAGACGGGTTCAGCTGCGCCATGCAGGTCTCGCAGCTTGATTCCAATCGCTCCAGCCTCCATTTGGCGGTGGCGTTGGATCCCGGACCGTCCCGCGAAGCCGGGCGGGTGCCTGGTTCATGATGACCGGGCGGCGCGCAGCCGCGGGTGTCCCAAACTGACACGGTTGGTGCGTTGGCAGGGGATTGATGCTTGAAGAGACCCAACAACCCCCTTATTTTTGAGAGTTGATCTCGATGATGAACAGGAAGCTCGCAGAAGGACGGCACGCCGAATGGTTGCGGGCATCGGCACGCTTCAACGAAACCGATCTTGGCGAGCGGACTGACCTTCACGTGAAGCGCTCCGGGAAGCTCGTTCACCGGATCCTTCCGGACATGGCGCAAGGGCGCGACATCAGCGACGCCTCGCCATGGCCAACGCCGGGCTCATAGCGGGACGAAGAACCCTTCCCTGCCTAACGACCGTTAGTTAGACTCTAGGGAGAGTCATCCCATCCTGAGGAAGCCATGAGTCAATCGCCGCGTGAGCAGGCAAACGCCGCCATCAAGAAGTTTCTGTCCCGCCGGGATTGGTCCGCCGAATCTCCTGCCCGCCGCCGTACGCTGGCCGCCTTTCTTCGCCTGGCCACGGAACACGGCTTCGAATCGGTGTCAATGCGCACCTTGGGCCACGAGCTTGGCTTGAAGGCTCCGAGCCTCTATTCGAGCTTTCCCCACGGCAAGGACGAGATTGTCGCCGAGTCACTCCGCTGGTTCACGTACAGATTCGCCCATGACCTGCTCGACGCCGCCCTGCCCTCGAGGAGTCCCGAGGAGTACTGGGAGGTGCTCGTGCGCTTCCATTTTGCCCAGCAGCTGCGGCGGCCTGAAGCCGATCTCTGGAACTTCCTGGTTGCCAGGGACAAGGTGGCGCCATTCCTGGACCCGGATGCGCGTGAAGAAGCCTATTCGTGGCTGGAGCTGCATGAACGCATGTACGGCGCGGCGGCGGAAGAAATGGGAAGGAGCATCACCGCTGAAGGCATCAAAGCGGTCTTCACGGTGCTCGACGGAGCACAACGATGGTCCGCGT
>NZ_SBHM01000002.1 GCF_004028095.1 Paenarthrobacter ureafaciens
GCGCCGTTGGGGCCCAGGATGACCCAGCGTTCGCCCTCATTGACCTGCCAGTCGACCTTGTCCAGCAGTGCCTTTTTGCCTCGGACAACGCTAACGGAAGCCAAATCCAGAACATCACTCATAGGAGTAGACACTAGGACAAAAATGAAGATGACTGATAACCGGCGTGAACGCCGCATTGTGAAGCAAAACGAATTCGGGTGGGTGCGGCTCCGTCGATAGGATTGACGGCATGACTTCGAACTTGGCTGCGGTCAGCTATGGCGTGAATGTGAATCCCGAATCCCTGGATGAGGTGCGTAAGGCGCTGGCCGCTTTCGGTGCCACGGTGTGGTCGGAATCCAGTACGTCGTCAACAACACAGTCCGGCGATGCCCGCTACGAGGTGCACACCATCAGTTTCTCTGCCGAGGCCGGCACTGCCGAAACCCTCGGGACGCTTCGCCGCCTGGTGTCCGACGCGGCGCCGGCCGGAATCGATGTGGCGGTCGTTCCTGCGGCCCTGCGCGAGGCCGGGAGGAAGCTGCTGATCATGGACGTCGACTCGACCCTTATCCAGCAGGAAGTCATCGAGTTGCTGGCCGCCCACGCCGGAAAGCGCGACGAAGTGGCCGCAGTCACCGAGGCGGCCATGCGTGGCGAGTTGGATTTCGCCCAGAGCCTTCACGCCCGCGTAGCCGTGCTGGCAGGCTTGCCCGCCGCCGTCGTCGATTCCGTGCGTGACGAGGTGCGCCTCAGTTTGGGTGCGGCGGAACTGGTGGCCGCGTTCAAGGCAGCCGGCCACGTTGTCGCCGTTGTTTCCGGGGGCTTCAACCAGATCCTCGGACCTATCGCCAGGGATCTCGCCTTGGATCACTGGATTGCCAACGAACTGGAGATCGTCGACGGCGCTTTGACAGGAAAAATTCTTGGCGCAGTGATCGACAGGGCAGCGAAGGAAAAATACCTGCGCGAGTGGTCTGCAGCTGCGGGCATCCCCCTTGAACACACCATTGCCGTGGGCGATGGCGCCAATGACCTTGACATGCTGGGTGCCGCGGGTATCGGCGTTGCCTTCAACGCAAAGCCGGCTGTTCGGGCAGTGGCGGATGCTGCCGTCAACATGCCTTACCTCGACGCAGTACGGCACATCGCCAACGTCTAGCTCTTCTTTGGGGCCCGTCGACGTCACGAAAACCGTTTAGGACATACCTATAGGGCGTGACCATCGCAAGAGCGTGGCAGCTTCACTGCCTCCCATGCCTGCGGTGGTTGCGCCACAGCGCGTGGCATGGCACCTGATCCAGCCTGGTGACGTTCCCGTGTTGTTCCGTCTGCCGGCGTGTTCCAGTTCGTGTGGCAGGCAAAAAATGTGACCGGTCAGCTCGGCGGCTGACCGGTCACATTTTTTTGTGCCGTAGGCGCGCGGAATTGAAAATCCTGGTGCCACTATTCGTGACGCGGAATTATCAAGTCTTATCCAAGTCTTTACCGAAATGCCGATCAACGCCATCGGTTTCCTTCATTGCAATTAGTGCGTGATATGTTCCTATTTCCAACAGGAAATCCGCTGTCCTTTCCGGCTGCGGAAGATCAGTGCTAGGGCATGGTGTGAGCGGTTCGCGTAACGCATGGAAGTGGTGGAAACGCCGTGAGGAAGTAAAGCCGCCGAAAGGTCATCACGACCTTCCCGACGACCGTTTAGTGCCCTTGCATGAAATCTTTCCTGGGGAGAACACCGGTTACCAACCAGAACAGGAAAATGTAGATATGAGCTCGCTCGATGACGCCGTAAAGCAGTTGTTGTCCATTGAAGGTGCCACTGCGGCGGCCGTGGTGGACCACACCAGCGGAATGGCTTTGGCGCAGGGCGGAAGCCCCGGTTTTGACCTGGGGGTTGCCGCCGCCGGTAACTCCAACGTCGTCAGTGCGAAGATCCGCACGATGGCGGACCTCGGCCTGGACGGCGACATCGAGGACGTCCTCATTACGCTGGAATCGCAGTACCACCTGATCAACGTTTTGAACTCCACCGCCGCGAAAGGGCTCTTCGTATACCTGGTGCTTGACCGGACGTACGCAAACTTGGCGCTGGCGCGGCATAAGCTCAAGAACATCGCGAAGGTGATTTCAATCTGATTCCACCACAACACGTCTGATTCGACAGCAACAAGAAGGGGTGGACCGGCCGGAAGGCGGGTCCACCCCTCTTTGTGGAAAATTGAATGCTGCTGCCGGGCAGCGGAAGAACCTCGCTACCCGGCGGCCTTCTGTCATCCCGGCAGGAGCGTGTCTGTCACGCCTTTTGAACGACGGGCCGGGCTGTTCCCTGACGCGAACTTGTCACCCAGCATGTGGTGCACCAGGACATCCTCATTGGTGTTCGCATTGGCTTCGATGGATACCAGCTCACCGTCGCGCATCACGCCAATCCGGTGGCACCATCCGACGAGCTCGGACAAGTCGGAGGAATGGAGGATGATGGCCACTCCCGTTTCACATAGCTCACGGAGCATCCTGTAGACAATCTCTTTGGCGCCAATGTCTATGCCCCGGCTGGGGTGGCTAAGG
>NZ_SBHM01000003.1 GCF_004028095.1 Paenarthrobacter ureafaciens
GGGGGATGTCCTGCACCACGATGCCCCCCTGGGTCACGCCGGCCAGCATCTCGGCTGCGGCGGCACGGACCAAGGGGTGGATGATGCCGTTGAGCACCTCCCGCCTGGACGGGTCCTGGAACACAATCGCGCCCAGCGCGGGGCGGTCAAGGGTGCCGTCGCTCCGGATCACGTCCGGACCGAAGGCGTCGGCCACCTGGGCCAGGCCGGGCGTGCCGGGTTCCACCACTTGCCGCGCGAGGACATCGGCGTCGATGAGTACTGCTCCCAATTCGCGCAACCGCGACGCCACCAACGACTTCCCTGAGGCGATACCGCCCGTCAACCCGATCTTCAGCACCCCTCCACACTAGACTGAAGCGGTGGAAACCCAGGACGACAGCCGAGCAACCAGCTACACAACCCTGGCGGCCGGGTCCGATTTCCGCCACGAACTCGAGATCCGCCGCTCCCGTTTCATTACGGTGCTCCGCCGTTCGCCGGATGAGGACACTGCCCGGTCCCTGGTGGCCGATCTCCGCCGGGAATTCCACGATGCCCGGCACCATTGCTCCGCCTTCGTCATCGGCCCGGACCGTATGATCCAACGGTCGTCTGATGACGGTGAGCCCTCCGGCACGGCCGGAATTCCCATGCTTGAGGCGCTCATCAAGCGCGAGACGGCGGACGGGGTCACCGACCTGAGCGACGTCAGTGCCGTCGTCGTGCGTTATTTCGGTGGAATCCTGCTGGGAGCGGGCGGCTTGGTCAGGGCCTATTCCGAATCGGTTTCCAAAGCCCTGGACCTTGCTCCCTTGGTGGAACGGAAACGCCTGCGCCTCTGTGACATCGGCGTGCCGCACGCGGACGCCGGACGACTGGAAAACGAACTTCGCAGCGGGGGCTTCGTCATGGCGGAAACGCTGTACGAAGCCCGGCAGGCCGTACTCAGGGTTGCCCTGCCTGACGAGCCCGCCGTACTGGAAGAAGCCCAGGACCGGGTTGCGGCCTTGACGGCGGGTGCCTCGGTGCTGAATCCGCAGGGAACTGAATGGGTTGACGTTCCCCGCTAGGTTCCTGCCTGCCCGCCGGTGCGGAACGGCCGTTGTGCCGCACCACCGTCCGGACGCAGAAGGACCCCCACCGAATGCGGTGGGGGTCCTTCTTGGGCTATTCAGCTCAACCCCGAAGGGCGGGCGGAATTAGTTGCCGGTGAGCTTCTCGCGCAGTGCAGCGAGGGCCTCGTCGGAAGCCAGCGTGCCTGCGTTGGACTCGGCAGCAGCCGGCTCCGAGGAGTAGCTGGTAGCGCCGGAGTCGCCTTCGCCGGACGTTGCAGCAGCGGCGTCGTCAGCAGCGTGCTGTGCAACCTGCTTCTTGTGTGCTTCCCAGCGGGTCTGGGCGTCAGCGTACTGCTGCTCCCAGGCTGCGCGCTGTGCTTCGTAACCCTCGAGCCATTCGTTCGACTCGGGGTCGAAGCCCTCGGGGTACTTGTAGTTGCCCTCTTCGTCGTACTCTGCGGCCATGCCGTACAGAGCGGGATCGAACTCGGTGCTGTCAGCGTCAACGCCCTCGTTGGCCTGCTTGAGGGAGAGGGAGATGCGGCGACGCTCGAGGTCGATGTCGATGACCTTGACGAACAGTTCGTCGCCAACGGAGACAACCTGCTCGGCGAGCTCCACGTGGCGGACAGCCAGCTCGGAGATGTGCACGAGGCCTTCGATGCCGTCTTCGACGCGAACGAACGCACCGAACGGAACCAGCTTGGTGACCTTACCCGGAACAACCTGGCCGAGGGCGTGGGTGCGGGCGAAGGTCTGCCACGGATCTTCCTGCGTAGCCTTGAGCGACAGGGAGACACGCTCGCGGTCCAGATCCACTTCGAGGACCTCGACGGTAACTTCCTGGCCAACCTCGACAACCTCGGACGGGTGGTCGATGTGCTTCCAGGAGAGCTCGGAAACGTGGACGAGGCCGTCTACGCCGCCAAGGTCCACGAAGGCACCGAAGTTGACGATGGAGGAAACGACGCCCGGACGAACCTGGCCCTTTTCCAGCTTGTTGAGGAACGTGGAGCGGACCTCGGACTGGGTCTGCTCGAGCCATGCACGGCGGGAAAGAACAACGTTGTTGCGGTTCTTGTCCAGCTCGATGATCTTGGCTTCGATCTGCTGACCGATGTACGGAGCGAGGTCGCGGACGCGACGCATCTCGACGAGGGATGCCGGCAGGAAGCCGCGCAGTCCGATGTCCAGGATGAGGCCACCCTTGACAACCTCGATGACGGTACCGGTAACGACACCGTCTTCTTCCTTGACCTTCTCGATGTCGCCCCAGGCGCGCTCGTACTGTGCGCGCTTCTTGGAGAGGATCAGACGGCCTTCTTTGTCTTCCTTGGTGAGAACCAGGGCTTCGACCTGATCGCCAACGGCGACAACTTCGCCGGGGTCAACGTCGTGCTTGATGGAAAGCTCGCGGGAAGGGATGACACCTTCGGTCTTGTAACCGATGTCGAGCAGGACTTCGTCGCGGTCGACCTTGACGACAGTACCTTCGACGAGGTCTCCGTCGTTGAAGTACTTGATGGTGGCGTCGACTGCTGCGAGGAAGTCCTCAGCGGTGCCGATGTCGTTGATCGCGACGACGGGGGCACCGGGCTTCTCGGTGGAGGTGATGGTCATGTAGTAGGGGCTCCGTTGTGGATAGTATGTCGGTCAGGCAAACCGCTGCCGCCCGGCTCCGGACGGCAGAACACGGCAAAGTGCCGGGTCATCCTGATTTGTGGATTGTTACAAAATGGCTGCGCGCACGTAGTACACGCCCGTTTATTGTAGTTGATTCTGCAAAGCAGGGTCAAAAGGACGTGTGCGCTTCCCCTAGAAGTGCGTCAGGCAGTGCGCCGGCCGTTCAACCGCGAACAACTGCTGGGCCCGGAAAGCTGCCTTGGGGCTCAGTTCCTTGACGCGGCCGGCCGCAGCCAGCGTGACAGGTGAAACGGCGCCGAGGTAGATCGAAGCCAGGTCGGCCACGTCCAGTTCGAGGTCCGCCTCACGTGCGGTGACCTTGCGTACGGTTGCCGCCGGTTCGCCGTCGGAATCAAGCTCCCAGGTACCGTGCGCATGTCCGAGTGCATCCGCAACCCGCAGGACGAGCTTGTCCGCCGCTGCGTACTGCCGCGCCGACAACGCGGCGGGCACGTCCAAGATGCGCAGCCACAGCATGTCACGGACATCGGAGTCCACCAGGCAGCGGGGATCCTCCATGGCCCATGCCAAAGGATCATGGACCGGTGCTTCCGCCCACATCAGCACATCAACAAGGTCGATGCTCCCCAGGAAGCGCCACAGGTCAAGGTAGGCCGCGTCACTGCCGGCGACGAGATCCACGATTTCCATGGTGTAGGGCTTGGTGTCCCAGCCCTTGAAACGGTAGGAGACGTAGCCGTCAGGAGCGCCGTCGGCACCGTAGTGGAGGGCGCACCGCACAGCGGTGTCCGGTTTGCCGTCATGCCCGATGGAGCCCGACGCCAGGAGGCGGTAATACTCCTGGCGCCCGATGGACCCCGGCGTGGCACGCTGCACACGGTCGAAAATTTGCGGAGCAAGCTCCAGCAGGACAGCAGGATCAGCAACCTCCACCGTCCCCGTCATGCTGCCCCGAAGCCGGAAGCGGGCGCCGGAATCCACCGTGATGTTCCGCTCGTAGGTGGCCACGCCGAAACCGAAGCGTCCGTAGATGCTGCCTTCGGAAGCGGTCAGGGCTGCGATCGCGATGCCGTCGTCCTTTGCGGCTTCCAGGTCCGCGGTGATCATTCCGCGCAGGATGCCTTGGCGCCGGTGGGTTCCCCGGACGGTGACGGCCGTTACCAGGCTTGCCTCCAGTTGCCTGCCAAAGCCGATGTTCAGTGGCTTCCGCATGGTGGCATACGTGGCGACAGGGACGTCTGCGGCGAGGGAATGCGGGGGCACGTCGCCGTTGACGTAAACGCCTGTCAGGGTGCGCTGGTCCGCCTTGTAGGCCGCCAGCGTTTTCCGGATGTAGTCTTCGTCCCGCCGGTTTTGGTGGAACCCGTGGGAGACCGCCTGCACCCATGCGGCGCTACGGTCGAAATCGGCGCTGCCCTGCGTGGCGGCAGCGAATTGGTGGACGGTGTATTTTCCTGGTTTTTCTTCCTTGGGATCAGCCACGCACCCGAGCCTAGCCAGAGCCGAAGGGGCGCGCCAGCCTTCCGGCGGCGCGCCCCTTGGCCGGACCTCTTGGTGGGACGTGCTTAGTGGCCTGCCTCGTACCAGCTGGCACCGATGCCGATCTGGACATCAAGGGGAACCGACAGATCCGCCGCCGCGCCCATCTGCTCGGCTACGAGCTTCTCCACGGCTTCCCGTTCGCCGGGGGCAACTTCCAGCACCAGCTCGTCATGAACCTGCAGCAGCATGCGCGACTTCAGGCCCTGGCCGGCGAGTTCCGCGGCCACGCCGAGCATTGCCCGCTTGATGATGTCTGCTGCCGACCCCTGGATTGGAGAGTTCAAGGCAATGCGTTCGGCCGCTTCGCGGGCCTGACGGTTGGTGCTTGTCAGGTCCGGAAGGTAGCGCCGCCGACCCTCGATGGTTGCCGTGTAGCCGTCCACGCGGGCCTGGTCCACAACGCCCCTCAGGTAATCGCGGACACCGCCGAAGCGGTCGAAGTAGTCCTTCATGAGGGTCCGGGCCTCGTCCACGGAAATCTCCAGTTGCTTGGACAAGCCAAAGGAAGTGAGTCCGTAGGCAAGCCCGTAGGACATCGCCTTGACCTTGGAACGCATGGCGCTCGTGACTTCCGCAGGAGCCACGTTGAAGATTCGTGAACCGACAAAGCGGTGCAGGTCCTCGCCGTCCCGGTACGCCTGGATCAAAGCTTCGTCCCCGGACAAATGCGCCATGATGCGCATCTCAATCTGGGAGTAGTCGGCGGACAGCAGGCATTCGTAGCCGTCGCTGACAACGAAGATGCTGCGCACGCGCCGGCCTTCTTCGCTGCGGACAGGGATGTTCTGCAGATTGGGGTTGTTGGAGGAGATGCGGCCCGTTGCTGCGATGTTCTGGGCATAGGTGGTGTGGATCCTGCCATCCTCCGCCACGGACTTCTTCAGCGTCTCCACCATCTGGGCGAGCTTGGACGATTCACGGTGCGCCATGAGCTGGACCAGGAATTCGTGCCCGGTCTTCTCCAACAGGGCCTTCAGCGAAGCGGCATCGGTGGTGTACCCCGACTTGATCTTCTTGGTCTTGGGCAGCCCGAGTTCCTCGAACAGGACTGTTTGCAGCTGCTTGGGCGAACCAAGGTTGACTTCATGTCCGATCGCCGCGAAGGCCTGTTCCTGGGCGTTCTCGATCACCTTGGTGAGATCGGCGAGCTGCTCATTCATCCGGTCCATGGAGACGTAGATGCCGGTGAGCTCCATCTGCGCCAGGACGCGGGCCACGGGAAGTTCCAGCGTGGTCAGGAGGGCATCGGCCTTCCGCTCGGCAAGTTCCTTCTCGAAGTGCTTGCTGAGGGCATGCACGACGGCGGCATGCTGGACCAGCGCTGCGGCGGCAGCCTGGTCGCCGGCGAGGTCCAGCTCCAGTTGGCCGGAAGGCGCAGCCACGGGGCCTAGGGTGATCTTCAGGTGGACCTGGGCCAGCTCGGCGAGATCGTAGCTGCGGCGGTCCGGCTGGATGAGGTAGCCGGAGATGGAGGTGTCATCCACCACTCCCTCCAGTCCCAGTCCCCTGTTGTGCAGTGCTTTCAGCGCGGCTTTGAACTCGTGGACCACCTTGGCTTCCTCAGGGTCCTGCAGCCACGTTGCAAGCACTGATTCGGCGGCGGCGTCCAAGGAGGTCAGCTCGATGAAGGCGGCACCGTTGTTGCGGACTACGGCAACCGCAGCAGCGTCCTCGCCGATGCGGCCCGGAATCTGCTGGATTGCGAGGGCGGAGCGGACACCCGATCCGGCCGCAAAGAACTCTTCCAAAGCGGCCGCGTCGGTGAGCGTGTTGAATTCGGGAGCCTCGATGGTGTCCGGCGCTGCACCTGCGGTGTCGTCGCCGTAGAGGTCGAAAAGGCGGGTGCGGAGCGTGCGGAACTCGAGTTCCTCGAACAGCTCCTCAATGGCTTGCCGGTCCGGGCGCGGCTCATGGAGGTCCGCCAGTGATACGGGCAGTTCCAGATCCGTGAGCAACTGGTTGAGCCTGCGGTTGCGCTTGACGTTCTCGACGTTCTCCTTGAGGGCGCCGCCAACCTTGCCGCCGATGGAATCGAGGTTCTCGAGGATTCCCTCCAGGCCGCCGTAGAGGTTGATCCATTTTGCCGCCGTCTTGGGGCCGACGCCGGGCACGCCCGGAAGGTTGTCCGCGGATTCGCCCACCAGCGCGGCGAGGTCAGAGTAGAAAGCCGGTTTGACGAAGTACTTTTCCTCGATGGCTGCAGCATCGAGTTTGGGAATGTTGCTGACTCCCTGCTTGGGATAAAGCACGAAGACGTTGTCATTGATCAACTGGAAGGAATCCCGGTCTCCGGAGACCAGGAGCACCTCGAAACCCTCGGTGTCGGCCTGGGCGGCGAGGGTTGCGAGGATGTCGTCGGCTTCGTAGCCGGGCAGGGCTATGGTCTTGATTCCCCATGCTTCCATCACCCGGGCGATGAGGCCGATCTGGCCTTGGAATTCGGGCGGTGTGGCGTTGCGTCCACCCTTGTATTCGCTGTATTCGGCCTTCCGGAACGTGGTGTCGTCGGAGACATCGAACGCCACTGCCACGTGCGTGGGCTTCTGGTCCTTGATGAGGTTGATCAGCATGGACGTGAATCCGTGGACTGCGTTGGTGTGCTGCCCCCGGGCGGTGGAGAAGTTCTCCGCAGGGAGCGCGTAGAAGGCGCGGAAGGCCATGGAGTGGCCATCCAGGACCAGCAGCCTGGGCCGCTCCTCCCCCGTGATGTTCGCTCGGGATGCGGAAGAGGGGGCTGCCGTGGCGATGGCAGAAGCTTGGGCCGTTGGAACCTGGTCCGGTTTGGTTGTTTCACTCACAGGTGCCAGCCTAGTTGGCATGATGGACAATTTCACGCCGAACCAGTTTGTGGATGAGCTCAGGCAAGCAGGCGTACCGGAAGAATTCCACGAGTGGCTATCGGCCGGCGGCGTGGGCGCACTGGTGGTCAAAATGGGCATCCGCTTCAGCGAACTGGGCGCCGAACGCAGCGTCGCCACCATGCCGGTGGAGGGCAACACCCAGGTAGCCGGCATCCTTCATGGCGGGGCGCACGCAGTCCTCGCCGAGACCTTGGGTTCCTTCGCGGCATCCGTTCACGCAGGTCCAGGCCGCCATGCAGTGGGCATCGAGCTCAGCGCAACCCATCACCGCTCCATTGCTGCCGGAACCGTCACGGGAACCTGCACGGCAATCCACCTTGGCGGCACGCTGGCAACGCACGAGATTGTGATCACTGACGAGCAGGGTCGGAGGCTCTCCACCGCGCGGATCACCAACATGATCCGCGATAACCGTCACTGACCGCTTGTCGGGCGGAGCCGGCGGGCAAAGTGCCGGCAAGGCGTCAGTCGCGCTTTTCCGGCATCCTCTTTTCCGGCATCCTGTAGTGCAGTTCGGCCGCGGCCCCGCCAAGGATCTTCGATGAGACCAACTCCAGCGGCGCCGTCGGGCCGTTAAGCGGCAGCAGCCGCTTACCCGCTCCCAGCACCACCGGAATGATCGTGACGATCATCTCGTCCAGCAGCCCCGCGTTGGCAAATTGGGCTACCAGGTCCCCGCCGCCGACCAGCCACACGTTCTTGTCCCCGGCATCCGCCAACAGGTCCGGGGCGAATTCGCGGACGTCGCCACGGACGAATGTCACGTCGGCGCCTGCCGGGGCGGAATATTCGTGATGGGTAAAAACCCAGCACGGGATGTTCGGGTAAGGCCACTTCCCGGCCTCGTGCGCCATGAGCCATCGGTAGGTGTCCCCACCCATCGCAATGCACCCGACGCCGGAGAAGAAGGACTCATAGCTTCCGCTTACACCTTCCACCTTGTCGAATTGGAGCAACCAGCCCAGATCGTCATCCGGGGAAGCGATGAAGCCGTCAATGGTGGACGCCACGTAGTACTGGAAGATCGACATGGCCCCAGACTAGCCAAAACCCACCGACAATTCAGTCCGCGCTTGCGTTGCCGTATTCCACCCGCACGCTCCCGTCGTCCCTCAGCACCACCACGCGGCCTTGGGCCAGGGTCCACCGATCGTTGAGCAGGAAGATCCGCCCACCGCTGACCACGAGCAGCCGCAAGCCGGAATAGCGGTACAGCGGAGCCGCATCCGTTCCAGCTGACTCCTCACGGACGTTGGGTGCAGTGACGCCCAGGCGCTCTTTGCTGTAGACCACTGCGGTGGGCAAAAGCCCGGAGCGCTCCTGGTAGTCGAAGGCGGCGCCGCGGCCCAGTGCCTGGGCGTAGTCGGAGGTGCCCCAGAACAGCAGGAGGGTGACAAGGACAAAAACGAGGGACCGTTCCAAGGCGCGTGGCGTGACCCGCAGTGTGCGGACGGCAGGAGCCGCTGCACGCCGTCGGACACTCAGGCCCCAGGCCCCGACTATCAGGCCTGCAGCAATCAGGAACGGCACGTACAGCAAAGTCCGGCCCGGCTGGGTAACAACGACCACCCACATCACGGCAGCAAACGCGAATCCCAGCACCAAGACCACCAGCGCTGTGCGGTGCAACAGCGTCCTGTGCCTTGAGGCGTCCAGAAGCCGGGAAACAGCCCGGTCCAGCATCAGCCACAGCAAGCCGATCACCGCGAGCCATGCCAAGGGCTGGAAGAGCGACTGGATGCTCCGAAGAATGAAATCCTGCACGGTGTAGCCAAAGAGGCTGACGTCGAGGCCCATTGCCTTTGCCTGCGCGTCGGTACGTGCCCAGCCGAAATAGACCAGCAGTGCCGTGGCCACCGTCAAGGGCGGACCAATCACGGACAAAACGTCCAGGGTCCGCTGCCACCGGGTGTTGACGAGGCTGCGATCGTCCTCCTCCGGAGCTCCTGCCGCCGTTTGTCCGCTCACGGCAACGCCGTGGGTGACGCTTCACTGGGAGCGGTACTGGGCGAAGGGGCCGGTTGTGTCCCGCCGGGCTGTGTCCCGCCCGGTTGCGTCCCACCCGGCTGGGGCGACGGCGTTTGGCTTGGCCCGGTGGAAGGCGGAGGTGACGAGGGCGCGGTGTCCTCATAGTAGAAGGTCACTGTTCCACTGATATCCACTGTGTCAGTGATGGAAATCCGGAGGGTGTCCCGCCCGTTGGCCGGAGGAATCCTGAGGTACATCGTCTGGTAGTCGCCTCCACCGGACACAATTTCCGGGAAGGCGGGTTCTCCGTCAAAGAGGATGTCGCCTACGCGGACGTAGTAGCCGTCCAGCCGCACGATTGTGCCGCCCGAACGTGGTCCGGAGGCCCGGAGTTGGCCCGGCACCGCCGTCAGGTCCTCGTTCACTACTGTCAGGCCGCTAAGGTGGCGCGGGCACGCCTCGCCGGGAGGCGAGGTGGCCTTGATGGGCAGGCCCGGGCTGGCCCGGTGCTGCGCAATGACTGCGGCGGATGTTGCTGCAACCGTGGACTCCAGGCACTGCGTCTGCGGGATGCGCGGAGTCGCCGCGACCGCCACTGACGCTTGAAGCCAATCCTGCTCGGAACCGCTCTGCACTGCGCGGCATACGGCCGCTGCCGCTTGCCAGACAGTCACGTCTGCCGCCCCTTGGACGCTGTCCGGCCGGACGCTTTCAGCCAGGGCGTCGCACTGGAACTGCTGCAGCAGCAGGTAACGCTGTCCCGCCGTCGGGTCATTGGGTCCGACCGGTCCGACCGGCACCCAGCGGACCACCGGCGCCTCAGCTTGCGGGGCCGCGGGACCGGCCGGGCCGGCGGGCTGCGCCGCTGTAGGTTCGACGGCGGGAGGCTGGGCGGTTGCCGCAGCAGAGGTTGGTTCCGGCGCCGGGTTGGGTGAGGGGCTGTTGAAGTCGGAACCGGGGGGAAGGCAGGCAGAAAGGCCCAGCATCAGGACCGGCGCCAAGGCCAGTCCGATGAGGTGGCTTAGGGATCGGCTCTTCATGACAGCCCCGCATCTGCCGGATCACCAGGGTGCAGTGATGTAATTTCACTGCCGATTATTCTCCCGAATGGGCTTTACTGCCAGAGAGCGGGCTACTTTCCGAAGTAAGGAACGATCAGGTAGATCCCGAACAGCACAGCCAGCCCGCAGATGCCGAAGCAAACGTAGGCAAGGCTTTTGAAGAGTGCCGGCGACTTCTGCTGTACGTCGCCTGCTATCGCGGTCAGCCGGACACCCAGCGAGTAGAGGACCACGACCGTCACCGCGGACACGAGTGTCACCCCGGCAACCAGCAGCAATTCCAACCACTTCATCGCTGTGCACCTTTGTTCTTGTTGGACTTGGACTTTTTCTTCTTGCGGAACACAACCGCGTGGCCGGCTTCATCCACCTCGACGGCGTTGTGGTGGCCGACGTGCTCCCTGCGGGAGACCACGAACATGAAGAGAATGGCGGCGGTGCCTACGACGGCCGCAATGACCAGGCCAACGACGCCGGTATTGACCAGAAGCGCCGTCAGCCCACCGACGATCGCGGATGCCGGCAAAGTGAAGAGCCAGCCCAAGGCGATCTTGCCAGCGGTACCCCAACGGACCGAGGTGCCTTTGCGTCCCAGGCCGGAGCCGATGACCGAGCCGGAGGCCACCTGCGTGGTGGAGAGTGCGAAGCCGAGGTGCGAGGAGGCAAGAATGGCCGTCGCGGTGCTGGTTTCGGCCGAGAATCCCTGGGCGGGCTTTACTTCCGTCAGGCCCGAGCCCATGGTGCGGATGATGCGCCAACCGCCGGCGTACGTACCAATGGCAATGGCGAACGCACAGGCTGCGATGACCCAGAACTGTGGGCCGGAGCCGGGAGTCTGGGTGCCGGCGGCGATGAGTACGAGGGTGATGATGCCCATGGTCTTCTGTGCGTCGTTGGTTCCGTGGGCCAAGGCCACGAGGCTCGATGTGAAGATCTGGCCGGTCCTGAAGCCCCCACGCTTCTGGGTCAGCTTGTCCCCGGTTTCGGGATCGTGCCGCGAGGTCAGCGCGTAGGCGAGCCTGGTACAGATGTAGGCCACGGCTCCTGCGATCAGCGGAGCGAAGAGGGCGGGAAGGATCACCTTCAAAAGCACTGTTTCGAAGTTAATGGAGTGGAGGCCGATACCCGCCACTGCCGCACCGATCAAACCACCGAACAGGGCGTGCGAGGAACTTGATGGAAGGCCCTTGAGCCAGGTGATCATGTTCCAGAGGACGGCGCCCATGAGCCCGGCAAAGATGATGTCCGGAGTGATATGGATACCGTCGGCGCCTTCCCGGATCAGGCCCCCGGAAATGGTCTTTGCCACCTCCGTGGAGAGGAACGCGCCCACCAGGTTCAGCACGGCGGCCAGCGCTACCGCAGTCTTGGGTTTGATCGCCCCCGTAGCAATGGGAGTTGCCATCGCATTGGCTGTGTCGTGAAACCCGTTGGTGAAGTCAAAGAAGAGGGCCAACGCTATGACAAGCGCGACCATGAAGGTGATTTCCACCTGTTGCCCAATCTGCAGAGTCGACGTTCAGCAGTTTCACTTCCCCATACCTGCCAAGCACAGCATAGTTCAGCAGCTGTTCAACTGGCTGGACTTGCCGGCTTCATCGTGCGGGCTGAAACCTTAAGAATCCTACGTGCCAGCCACCCTCCGGCCAAACGTGCGCCCCGGCGTGATCAGCCCAGGAAGGCCCTGACGGCAGCAAGGTGGCTGCGCGACAGGCCCTGGCGGGGATCCGGTGAGATACACAACACGCGGTCTTCCTGGTAGTCGGCCCAGGATTGTGCGTCCGCGTCCCGGCCCAGTTGATCGTCAAGCCACACGAACCGGTCCGAGCCCGAAGACGCGAGATCCTTCTGCAGGGCAGTAAGCTTCCACCATTCGGGGCCTTCGTCCCAGCCTTGGCTGGACAGCACGGGCCAGTCCTGCCCCTTCAAACCTATGGCCGGACAGAGGAACTCCGGGGCAAGCCGCTCCCACGTGGTGAGCCACACGAAGCGCGCGGCAGGGTGGGCGGCCAGGTCGTTCAGGGCCTCGACGACTTCCGGCGCGAAGGCGACCTCCAGGATGCCGGCGTCCGCGATGCACCAGTCACCGCCCCAGTCGGTGGTGCCGACAGGGCTGAACGGGTTCACCACGCCGTCGACGTCCAAGTAGATGGATACCGGCCTGACGGACGATGCCATCCGCGTTCTCCCTTCCCCAAAGGTTAAGGTCAGCCTACGGCACAGCCGGCAGGAGGACCGGCGCAAATCATTTCCTTGACGCTCGTCAACTCAGTGATATTCTGGATGCATGGAAAACCCCGCCGCGCAATCGGCCGCCCCTGCTTCCGAATCCCCGGGTTCACGGAACATACGTCCCATCGAGGACACCGTCCATACCGATTTCCGGCATGCCATGTCCTACGGCAGCTACCTGGACCTTGACCGGCTGCTCAGCTCCCAGCACCCGGTGAGCAAGCCCGAACACCATGACGAACTGCTGTTCATCATCCAGCACCAGACCAGCGAGCTGTGGCTCAAGCTGATTCTTCACGAACTCCTTGAAGCGCGCCGCTTGTTCGACCAGGACAACCTCGGAAAGGCCTTGAAGTGCATCGCCCGGGTCAAGGCGATCCAACGGACCATGACCGAACAATGGTCTGTACTGGGGACACTGACGCCCCGGGAATATGCGCAGTTCCGCGGTTTCCTGGGCAACTCCTCCGGTTTCCAGTCCTATCAATACCGCGGCGTGGAATTCCTGTTGGGCAACAAGAACCGCGGCATGCTTCGGGTTTTTGAAAGCGACCCCGAAGCCCACGCGCTGCTGAGTACGCTCTTGTCCGAGCCCACCCTTTACGACTCTTTCCTGGCTGTCCTTGCCCGCGCCGGCTACGACATCCCTGCCGACGTGCTGCACCGCGACACCTCGGAACCGTGGGTCTTCCACAAGGAACTGGTGCCGGTGTTCCAAAAGATCTATGAATCCGATGACACACCCTGGGGTTTGTACGAAGCCTGCGAGGACCTGGTGGACGTGGAGGACAACTTCCAGGCGTGGCGATTCCGTCACCTCCGCACCGTGCAGCGGACCATCGGCTTCAAGGTGGGTACCGGTGGATCGTCAGGGGTCGACTTCCTCAAACGTGCACTGGACCTGACGTTCTTCCCGGAGCTTTATGCCGTCCGGACGGAGATCGGCAGTTGAACCGTTCCTGACAGCGGCTCCATTTCCGGACGCCACAGCCTCCCTACGCGCAGCCCCCTACCCACCTCCGCAGGAGAACCCATGACCACCGCACACCAAACCCTTCGGCCCACCTCGGCGCAACTCGACGCCGCTGATCCGCTCGCCGCACAGCGGGCCGCTTTCTACACGCCCGACGACGGCCAACTCACCGCGTACCTGGACGGAAACTCGCTGGGCAGGCCGCTGGACATCACAGTGGCCTCGCTGCAGTCATTCGTGCAGGACGCGTGGGGCAGCCGGCTGATCCGCGGCTGGGACGAGCAGTGGATGGACGAACCAACGCGGGTCGGCGACCGCATCGGCGAGGTGACACTGGGTGCCGCCGCAGGACAGGTAACTGTTGGGGACTCGACATCGGTGATGCTGTACAAACTGATTCGCGCCGCTGTTGATTCACAGCCAGGCAGGGACGAAATCATCATTGACCGGGATAACTTTCCCACCGATCGTTTCATCATCGAGGGTATCGCCAAGGAACGCGGCGCCAGCATCAGGTGGATTGCCGCGAACCCGGCCGCGGGGGTTCGTCCGCACGACCTCGACGGGCTGCTGGGCGAGCGGACCGCCGTCGTGGTTCTGAGCCATGTGGCCTACCGCTCCGGGTTCCTTGCAGACGTCAAGGCGATCACGGCCAAGGTGCACGATGCCGGGGCCCTGATGCTGTGGGACCTGTGCCATTCGGTGGGTTCGGTGCCCATGGAACTGGACGCCTGGAACGTCGACCTCGCCGTGGGCTGCACGTACAAGTACCTCAACGGCGGTCCGGGTTCTCCTGCGTTCGCCTATGTGAATAGCGCCTGCCAAGATATCCTCCAACAACCGATCTGGGGGTGGATGGGGGCTGCCGATCCCTTCGGCATGACTGACGCCTACCAGCCTGCACAGGGCATCCGCCGCTTCATCACAGGCACTCCCCCGGTACTTGCCATGCAGCCCCTCAAGGACATGGTGCAGCTCATCGCCTCCGTGGGCATGGATGCTGTTCGGGAGAAGTCCACTAAGCTCACCGAACATGCCATGAACCTCGCCGATGAAATGCTGGTGCCCCTGGGCGTTGCCATCGCCAGCCCCCGGGACCCTGCCGAGCGTGGTTCGCACGTCACGGTGGACCATCCACTCTTTGCGGACGTCACTGCGAAGCTCTGGGAACGCGGGGTAATCCCCGACTTCCGCCCGCCGCACGGCCTGCGGATCGGGCTCTCGCCGCTGAGCACCAGCTACGCGGAAGTGGAGCTTGGAATCACGGCAATCCGTGATGTCCTCCTGGAACTGCAGTGAGCGCTGTCCTTGACGATATGGACTCCCGCCCCGGGAGTACTACGTCACTGCTGCGGACCGTCGTCGGCTTGTACATGCGCGAGGCGGGCGGTTGGATGGCCACCAAGGACATCGTTGCCTTGATGGAAGCGTTGGGTACGTCAGGGACGGTCACCCGGACGGCCCTCGGGCGCCTCCGGAAGAAAGGTGTCTTGGTTCCGGACACCCGCTCCGGCCTGGCGGGATTCACCCTCACCCCCGGTGCCGCGTCCATGCTGGCCCGTGGTGACAGGAGAATCTTCACGCCACGGACCATGGCCCCGACCGATCCTTGGTGCCTGGTGTCCTTCTCGATACCTGAAACTGAACGGGACAAGCGCCACCAACTCCGCCGCAGGCTGTATTGGATAGGGTGCGGGACAGTTGCAGCCGGACTTTGGATTTGTCCGGACACGCTCCGCGGTGAAGTGGAAGAAATCCTGGCTGATCTTCAACTGCGCAGCATGGCCACGATCTTCGTGACGCAGCCTCCCTTGCCGGGAGGAGGGCTGAAAGAAACTGCCGCGAAGTGGTGGGACCTGGATGCACTGGCACAGCTGCACCGCGATTTCATCAGGGAGCATTCCTCCGCAGTCGCCTCACCCGAAGGCTCGGCGGGCGCCGGGCCTTCGGGTGAGGCCTTCGCCACCTATGTCAGGAGCATCGACCGTTGGCGGATCATCCCGTACCTGGATCCCGGATTGCCCGCCTCTTTCCTGCCCGATGATTGGCCGGGGATCGATGCCGCCGGGCTGTTCTCCAAGATTGTGGAGCTCTACGCCGTGCCGAGTGCCGAATTCGTCGGTAACCTCGTGGGTGTCAGCGTCACATGACCAGATTCATGCCGCATTGGCGGTGCACCAGCGTTGGTGTACCGCCCCAGCTCCCCGCCCCGCGGCCCGATCGGAAGGATTGCCCTTGCCTTTCTCCCTGCAGCACCCCGCCCGGCAGTCCCCTCCCACCTTTGGGGTAATACTGTGAGCCCGGCAGTACTGGGGCTCCACATAGGTGGTTCCAGGACACACGCGCTACGGCACGAGCCCGGGAGCGCGGGGCCGTCCCGGAGTGAACCGGACGCCCCGGAGATCACCGAAACCAGCGCCAACCTGTCCTCCGTGGGCCACCACGGCGTGGACGCGGTCCTACGCCGGATAGCCGCCGCCGTCGGAAAGGATGTCCGGGCCGTCTGCGCCGGAGCAGCGGGAGCCGATACTCCAGCCAGCAGGGCCGTGCTGTCCGCCCTGCTCGCCGAGCACTTTCCCGGCGCCGTGATCGACGTCGTCCATGACACCCGCATCATCCTCGCAGCAGCAGGCCTCGACGCAGGGGCGGTCCTGGTGGCCGGTACGGGCTCGGTTGCCTGGGGCCGGAACCGGGAGGGAAGGGAAGCCCGCAGCGGCGGCTACGGCTACCTGTTGGGCGATGAGGGCGGGGGCTATTCGGTGGTCCGGGACGCAGTCCGCGAGGCATTGCGCGAGCATTACGCCGGACTGGAACCAGGTCCCCTGGTACAGGCGGTGCTGACTGCAACACAGAGCGCAGACGCGCTCCAGTTGATGGACCACTTCTACGCCAAACCTGAACCGGATTACTGGGCGTCGATGGCACCACTGGTTCTGGACCTGGCAGTATCCGGGGACCCCGCGGCCCTGCGTATCCAGGCCGAAGCGGCGCACTCGCTGGCCAGCATGGCACGCCAGGTCCTCGGGGAACTTGGCTTGGACTTGCCGCTGGTGATGGCAGGTGGACTCCTGGTTAATCAGAGGCAACTGGCCGATGCAGTGGCACGCAAGCTCTCCCTGGACGATCCTTCCGCGGTACGGATCCTGGATCGCTCCCCTGTCCAGGGAGCAGTGACGCTGGCCGAAGGTCTACTGGGTACTTAGTGCCGGTATCCGGAGTAATCTGGATGCATGCCTTTCACTAGCGGTGGTCGGTAGCAATGGCGCGGGCAAAGCAGCGGTGGCTGCCCGCCTTGCTGATTCCACTTGCCCTCCTTGCTGCGGTGTTGGTGGGCACGGTGCAAGCCGGCGCAACTCCCACCCTGCCGCCCAAGTCAGCGGAGGAAATCGTGGCCATGATCGCCCGGACCGAGGTCCGCGCGTTCTCGGGCACGGTGTTGCAGAGTTCCAAGCTGGGACTGCCGGACCTGAACGTAGGCGCACCCGGCGGAGGCCAGGGAGAGCCTTCCCTCTTCGAATTCCTCACGGGTTCGCACGAGGCCCGCATCTACGTGGCCGGTCCTTCGAAAGCACGCCTGCAAGTCCTGGACCGGATGGCTGAGCGCGACGTGGTGGTCAACGGCACGGAGGCCTGGTTCTACAGCTCGGCGGACAACAGCGCCGTTCACACCACGCTGCCCGCACGTCCGGAGGCCGCCAGCAGCCCCGCAGCGCCTGACGACAACGCGCGGAACCTCCCCAGCCCCGAAGCACTCGCGGACAGGTTCCTCGAAACCATGGACGACCACACCGAAGTGAGCGTTGGCGAACCTGCAACCGTGGCTGGCCGGGGCGCATACACCCTGATGCTCGTGCCCCGGAGCACGGACACCCTGGTGGATAGGATCGCCATCAACGTCGATTCCGAAACGGGCTTCCCCTTGGGCGTGACAGTGCGGGCGAAAGGGCAGGCAGACCCGGCCTTCAGCGCCAGCTTCTCAAGCTTTGATCCGGGCGTTCCGGACCCTGCGTTGTTCACATTCACTCCCCCGCCCGGTGCCACCGTAAAGGAGGCCGCCGTGACGGAAAAGGAAGCACCAACGTGGGCACCTCGTCCGAAAACCTCCGAAAGTTCGGGCCCGGCAGGGCCACGCCACCCAAGCAAAGAAGTCTCCGGCCAGGGCTGGGACTCGGTGGTGGTACTGCCCGCAGGTTCGGCCCCACAAGGCCTCGTGACCAATCCGCAGCTTGCCCAGGCCCTGCAGCCGGTTGCCGGGGGACGTGCCCTGACTACCTCCCTTGTGAGCGTGTTGATCCTCGACGACGGCCGCGTGTTCGCCGGAATGGTTCCCTTGGAACGCCTCCAGGACGTTGCCGGTGCGCGCGGGACTGCTGCCGGCTGAGGACGGTTCCATGGCGGAACCCGGGGGCGGCAACAGCACAGCACTGGCCATTCAGACCAGAGGATTGGTAAAGCGGTTCGGCCAACGAGCCGCCGTGGCCGGCACCGATCTGGCCGTTCCCCGCGGTTCCGTGTTTGGCTTTCTTGGCCCGAACGGTTCGGGAAAGACCACCACCATCCGCATGCTGTTGGGCCTGGTGTCACCCGACCAAGGCAGCATCACCGTGTTGGGCAAGGACATGCCGCAGGGGCTTGCCAGCGTACTCCCCGACGTTGGGGCGTTGGTGGAAGGGCCGGGCTTCTATCCTTTCCTGTCCGGAGAGGGGAATCTGCTGCGCTTGGATACTGCCGACCGGCATGCCGAGACGGCGACCCGGAAGAGGCGGGTTGCCGCAGCACTCGAACGGGTTGGCCTGGAACATGCAGCCCGGAAGAAGGTCCGGGCCTATTCGCTGGGCATGAAGCAGCGGTTGGGCCTGGCGAACGCGCTGCTGCGGGACCGGTCACTGCTGGTCCTCGACGAACCCACCAACGGTTTGGATCCACAAGGAACCCGGGAGGTCCGGCATCTGGTGAGCTCCCTCGCGGCCGACGGGACCACGGTCTTTGTCTCCAGCCATCTCTTGTCCGAGGTGGAACAGATGTGCACCCACGTGGGCATCATGAGCGCCGGCCGGCTGGTTGCCCAGGGGCCGCTGGAGCAGTTGCGCTCTGCCGGACAGTCCCGGGTCACGGTAAAGACGCCCGACGTCGATCAAGCCGTCGGTGTCCTGGCGCGCCTTGGCCTGGTGCCCGGCACGCCGTCGGCAGGAACGGCGATGGCCACCGGGATGGACGGCGTTGCCCCTGAGGAGATTTCGGCTGCCCTGGTCCGGGACGGCGTCAGGGTGCGCGGTTTCTCGGTGGAAAACGCAAGCCTCGAGGAACAGTATGTTGCGCTTACGGGCGCTGGGTTCGATGTCGTCGGCTGAAACCCGGAGGCAGCCCGACGGCGGTTCAGGCGCCTCGGGCGGTCCGGGGCTGGCACTCCTGGGTTCAGAGCTGTCCGTGTTGTTCCGGAGGGTGCGGACGTGGGCCATGCTCCTGGCCCTGGCAGCTGTGCCGATCCTGATTGCCGTGGCCGTGAAGCTTTCCAGCAGGGACGTGCCGCCCGGTCGGGGTCCGCTCTTCCTTGACCGCGTCAGCCAGAACGGACTGTTCGTTGCCTTTACCGCCTTGGTGGTGTGCGTTCCCCTCTTTCTCCCCCTCACGGTAGGTGTCGTAGCGGGAGACACCATCGCCGGAGAAGCCAACCTCGGGACGTTGCGGTATCTCCTGATCGCGCCGGCAGGGCGCGTCCGGCTACTGCTGGTGAAGTACACCGGCGCCGTTGCCTTTTGCTGCGCAGCGACGTTGATCGTGGCCGCGTCAGGTGCCTTGGCCGGCGTCGTACTTTTCCCGGTGGGTCCGGTGACCCTACTGTCGGGTGACACCATCGGTGTGGGAGAGGCCGCGGTGCGCACGCTGCTCATTGCCGCCTACATTACGGTTTCCCTGCTGGGGCTGTCCGCGATCGGCCTCCTGGTGTCGACTTTCACTGATGTCCCGGTTGGCGCGATGGCCGCCACGGTTGTTCTGGCGGTGGTTTCGCAGGTACTGGACAACCTCCCGCAGCTCGATTGGCTGCATCCGTGGTTGTTCAGCCACCACTGGCTTGGCTTCGCCGATCTGCTGCGGCAACCCATGTCCTGGAACTCCTTTGGGGAGAACGCGCTTCTCCAAGCGGGGTACGTGGCGGTCTGCGGTGCCCTGGCGTACGCGAAATTCTCCAATAAGGACGTTCTGTCTTAGCTTTGACGTAGGCTCATTCCATGGCCAGATTCTTTGACGTCCACCCAGTTGACCCACAGCCGCGCGCCATCAGCCAGGTTGTGAACATGGTCCAAAACGGCGGCCTCATCGCCTACCCCACTGATTCCTGCTATGCCTTGGGAGCCCGGATAGGAAACCGGGAGGCGCTGGACCGGATCCGCACCATCCGGCACCTTGATGACAAACACCACTTCACCCTGGTCTGCAAGGACTTTGCGCAAATGGGGCAGTTCGTCATGTTGGACAATGACGTCTTCCGGAGCATCAAGGCCGTCACCCCCGGTAGCTATACGTTCATCCTCCCGGCTACCCGGGAAGTTCCCAAGCGCCTCCTGCATCCCAAGAAGAAGACGGTAGGGGTGCGAATTCCGGACCATAAGGTGGTTCAGGCCATCCTCGCTGAGCTCGGGGAGCCGCTGCTGTCCAGCACGCTTCTCCTGCCCGACCAGGAAGAACCACTGACCCAGGGATGGGAAATCAAGGAGCGCCTGGACAACGAGGTGGATGCAGTCATCGATTCCGGCGATACGGGGTCGGAACCGACCACCGTCATCGACTTCTCCAGCGGTTTCGCCGAGGTTGTCCGCCGCGGAACCGGCGATCCGTCGCGTTTCGAATAGCCCCCGGGTTATCCAAAGCGGAACCGGCAGCCCGCGTTGAGCACCACTTGGGCGAGGCTGGTGATCTCCAAAGCTACGGCCGACGGTGCTTCCGCCAAAGGCGCCGGCGGATACGCCACGGCGATAGTGATCTGCCTGTTGGCGTCAGCGCTGCTCAGCGACATCACTCCGTACCCAGGCACATCGCCCGCATGGCCGTAGTAATTTCCGTTGGTGCAGGGATCCTGCCACTGGTCCAGGCCTAGTCCGTACTCTGCCAGGACGCTCCCTTTCATCAGGATAAGGCTGGAGGGTGCCACGAGCTTGCCGCCGAGGAGGCCCGAGTAGAAAGCGTTGATGTCCCCCACCGTGCCAAACAACTGCGCACCGCGGGACCCCAGCGCTCCGGTCTCCATCACATCAACGGTTTTCCCATTGAGCTGTACGAAGCCGTGCACCACCCCGGGCGGTATGGGTTCAGGACCGTAGACAGCCACCGTGCGAAGGCCGAGCGGATCGAGGATGTCCCGGGCCAGGACCTCGGAGTACCCAGTGCCCCGCAAAACCTCCACAACCCGGCGCAGCAGCAAGTCCGTACGCCCGCTGTCCGGGTCCGCGAGCAACCCGCGGATGGTCGCGGCCGCACCGCCAGGAGGGATGTCCGCAGGCGCGAGATAAGCGGAGGCCGGGGCGTCCAGAACCAGGAGCCCTTCCTCAGCGAGCTTCAGCACGGAAACCGCGAGCATGCTCCGGGAAACCCCGCCCATCACCATGGGATCATCGGGCCCCGCCGGTGTGTCGGTTGCAATGTTCCTGAAGCCCGCCGCGTGCTTCCAGGCCTGGGTCCCGGACCTCGCCTCCACGATCACAGCCGGGGCGCCGAGCGCGATCATCTCACGGCTGAAAAGTTCAATGCTGGACTGCAACTCACGGAAAGCCGCCGATGCTGTCATTGCGTCAGTAGGTACTGCCGGCGACCAGGACGCCTCAGGAGGGGCCGACGTCGGACCTGACCGGGTCGGCGACGGTCCAGTTGCAGTAGTTGCCTGCGAGGGGGCGTCAGGCGGCGGCTGATCCGGCCAACCGGTGCAGGCGGTCAGCAGGCCGAGTCCAAGAAGTGCAGCCGAAAGACGCGCCCCCACGCAGCGGCGGGGGCCAGGCCGTGCCGCAACTATCGCTGGAGTCAGCCCCCGTTTCACTGTCCGACCCCGCCTACTCCTCCGGCTTGCGGGCCCGGCTGGGTTGCACGCGCATCGGCTCCCCCGGCATCTTGGGGAATTCCGGGGGGAACGGCATTTCGCCCTGGCCGTTCTTGACGTCACGCTCCCACCACTGCAGCAGGACATCGATGTTCCCGGGGGCGTCGTGCATGGTGGCCCACGGGTCCCCTGACTTCTCCAGCCGTTCCGGGACAGTCCGGATGGTGTACTTGGCGGGGTCGGCATCCTCCAGTTCGTCCCACGTCAGGGGGCAGGAAACCTGTGCCTGGGGAACCGCCCTCGGGCTGTAAGCCCCGGCAATGGTGCGGTCCCGGTTCGCTTGGTTGAAGTCCACGAAGATCCGGGTTCCGCGCTCTTCCTTCCACCACGCCGTAGTGACCTTGTCCGGCATGCGGCGCTCCAGCTCGCGTCCGGCGGCAATCACGGCATGGCGGACTTCGAGGAACTCGTGCTTGGGCTCAATAGGTGCGTACACGTGGAGGCCGCGGTTGCCGGACGTTTTGATAAAGGCGGTCAGTCCTGCCTCGTCAAGGACCTTGCGCAGTTCCTGCGCCGCCGGGATCGCATCGGCAAAGTCCGTGCCGGGCTGGGGGTCCAAATCAATGCGGAGTTGATTGGGGTTGTCCGGGTTATCTGCTTTGGAGGCCCACGGGTGGAAGACGACGGTGTTCATCTGGGCTGCCCACACGGCAGCTGCAGGCTCGTCGATGACCAGTTGCGGATGCGACCGTCCGCTGGGATAGGTCACCATCACCGACCTGACGTAGTCCGGGGCACCCTTGGCCGGGTTCTTGGAAAAGAACATGTCGCCTTCGATGGTTCCGGAATACCGTTGGAGGCTGACGGGACGGTTGCCGTTGGCGGTCACGAAGGCCTCACCCACTGCCACCAGGTAGTTCGCAAGATCAAGTTTGGTGAGACCCGCTTCCGGCCACACCACCCGGCCCGGGCTTGAAACCCGCACCTCCCGTGGGCCATCGGGACCGGGCACTGTGATGGTGGTGGATTCGCTCGCCATGCCCACAAGCTACCGTGTCCGGGCCGTGCGCGTCTGCAGCTCGGAGGCATTTCGCGCAATGCGCCGGAATATGGCCACGCGTCCTTCATGATGGATGCATGCCCCTAACGCCCCGCGCAGTGTCCATCCACGTCGGCGACGCCGAAGTTTCCGGCCTTTCGATCCGCCCCTCCAAGCCCCTCGCCACGATGGTGGTGGCCCATGGAGCGGGTGCCGGGATGGAGCATCCCTTCCTGCAGGGTTTCTCGGAGGCAATGGCCGATGAAGGCGTGGCGACCCTCCGGTTCAACTTTCCCTATCGCGAAGCCGGCAGGCGGTTCCCGGACCGGCCACCGCTGGCCATCGCTGCGTGGACCGCGGCAATGGAGGCAGCAGCCGGACTGTCCGAGGGCGAACCGCTGTGGGCGGCCGGAAAGTCCTTTGGGGGCCGGATTGCGTCCATGGCCGTCGCGGAGGGCATGAAAACGCGCGGTCTGGTGTATCTCGGCTATCCCCTGCACGCCCCCGGGAAGCCCGACAAGTTGCGCGATGAGCACCTGTACGGCATCGCTGTTCCGATGCTCTTCCTCCAAGGCACCCGGGATACCTTTGCAACGCCTGAGCTGTTGGAGTCGGTAGTAGAACGCATTGGACCGACGGCGACGCTCCAGTGGTGTGAGGGCGGGGACCACTCTTTCGCGGTCAAGGGTGCCAAACGGAGTGCGGAGGAGATCGGGGCTTCCTTGGCACCCGCCGTTGCACAGTTTGTGCGGGACAATCCCTGAGCGCTTGGCGGCAGTACCAGCCTGCCCTACTTGGGGACGGGTTCATGCCGAAGGTAGGACCGCCGGAAGCGTCCGGTGCCGGAAGTCAGGGCCCTCAACTCCACTGCGTAGCGGAGAAGTTCCTGGTCCGGCACTTCCGCGCTGATCTCGGCGCCCTCGCCGGGAGCTGCGTCAGTGCCCGTCACGCGTCCCCTGCGGCCCGAGAGGTCGCTCATGACCGCGCCCACGTACTCGTCGGGAACATTCACCACCACACTGGAAACGGGTTCCAGCAGCTGGATCCTGGTGGCTGCTGCCGCTTCCCGAAGGGCCAGCGCGCCGGCTGCCTGGAAGGCGGCATCGGAGGAGTCCACGCTGTGGGTTTTTCCGCCGGTTAGCGTCACCTTGATGTCCACCACAGGAAAGCCCTCAGCCACGCCCTTGAGCATCTGGGCCCGAATGCCCTTTTCCACGGAAGCCACGTAGGTGGCGGGGATGACCCCTCCGACGATCTTGTCCACGAACTCGAACCCCGCACCGCGCGGCAACGGTTCCACGTCGATGTCGCAGATGGCGAATTGTCCGTGGCCTCCGGACTGCTTCACGTGGCGTCCATGACCGGATGCGTTGCCGGCGAAAGTCTCCCGCAACGGCGTGATGACATCGACGGTCTGGAGTTTCACGCCCTGGGCACGCAACCTGTCCAGGACCACCTCAGCGTGGGCCTCGCCCATGCACCAAAGAATCAATTGGTGGGTGTCCTGGTTGCGTTCCACCCTCAGGGTGGGGTCTGCCGCCGCGATCTTTCCGATGTTCTTGGCGAGGGCATCCTCATCGCTGCGTGAGGCCCCTTCGACCGCGATGGGCATCAACGGTTCGGGAATGTTCCACGTCTCGATGAGCAAGGGGCTTTCGCGGTCCGACACCGTGTCCCCGGTCTCAGCTCCGGCCAGTTTGCTGATGGCGCAGATATCTCCCGCGATGCAATAAGGAACAGCTTTGAGGCTGGAACCCACGGGCGAGTACAAATGAGTGACGCGTTCGTCGGAATCGTGGTCCTCGTGGCCCCTGTCCGCCAAACCACGACCGCCGATGTGGATCGACGAATCCTCCCGCAGGGTTCCGGAAAACACCCTCACGAGGCAAACCCGGCCGAGGAACGGATCAACCGTCGTCCTCACCACTTCCGCAGCCAACGGCCCGTCCGGGTCGCAGCTCAGCGGTTTCAGGGATGACCCGTCCAGCTTCATGGCCGGCGGCGCGGGACGCGCCGGGGGCGACGGCAGGGCATCGACGAGCAGCGACATCAGCTCCTGCAACCCAAGACCGGTTTCGGCCGAGGTTGGCATGACCGGGAAGAAACGGCCCCGCGAAACCGCTGTCTCCAAATCCTGAATGAGGTCCGACAGAGGGAGTTCTTCGCCGCCCAAGTACCGGTCCATGAGGGTTTCATCCTCACTTTCGGCGATGATGCCCTCAATGAGCGGCCCACGGGCAGCTTCGAGCGCGGACTCAAGCGCCGGGTCTGCGGAGCCCGGGGGGTCGAGGACGCCGGCCACACCGTCAGGAGTGGGCAGGTACATCGGCAGTACGGCCTCTCCGAAAGCGTCCTGGCTGCGTTCGACGGCGGCGTGGAAGTCTGCCCGTGGGTGGTCCAGCCGACTGATGACCACGGCCCGGGGAAGCTGGATCTTCTCGCATTCGCCCCACAGCGCGACGGTCGCGCCGTCGATCCCGTCCACGGCCGAGACAACAAAAAGGGCCGCGTCCGCGGCCCTCAAACCGGCACGCAATTCGCCGGTGAAGTCGGTGTAGCCGGGGGTATCTATCAGGTTGACCTTCACGTCGCCCACGAGGATCGGCGCTACGGAGAGCGTGACGGAGCGCTGTTGGTGGACAGCGGACGGGTCCGAGTCGCTCACAGTGGTTCCATCCGTGATGGACCCCATCCGTGTGATGGCCCCCGTTGCCGCGAGGAGCGCTTCAACGAGCATCGACTTCCCGGCACCCGAATGTCCCACGAGTGCCACGTTCCGGACGTTGGCGGGTTGGCTGGCTGCGAGGGCTGTCCCGTTCTCGGACCGGCGGGGCTCGGGTCCGCCCTGGACTGTGGTTTTGGCCGCTTCGCGCGTACCTTTCGCGGACATGGGCACCTCCTGGGTGGTAGCCAAGTTCGTGTCCGAGCTCAGGCGGTTCGGACATGTACAAGGATTGGACACCCTCAAGCGACCACAGGGCAAGCACTAGGGACGCACAAAATCCAGCATGCCCCACAACAACCAGCCGGACACCAGCACACTTGCCGAGATAACAACCGTAAAGGCGCTCAACCAGACAAACGCCGGTGCTCCCGTGGTTCTGGCCAGGATCCACGCGTCAGAGGACTGGATCCGCGACCTGTGACGGGTGTGCACCCCGGCCAGTTTGAAGAGGTCCCGCACGGCCCCCACGGACAGCGCGATGCCGAGGGCAAGCACGACGTAGTTCACTGTCCCGGGGTCGGCGAACACCAGCAGCAGCTGGGCTACTCCCGCGCTGATGACGGCAACCAGGATGCCTGTCAGGTTACGGAGGAAGATCAAGGAGACCAAGAGGATCACAGCGCCGACGGACATGGCGGCTCCGGCCCGGCCCGCAGAGAAGGCGGCGATCAGGGCCAGCCCCACAACGGCAGGTGCGGGATACCCCCAAAAACCGGACCACGCGGCTCCGAACGCGCTGCGTCCACTGCTGACGAGCCGGCCGGAGTGGTCCAGTCCGATCCGGAGGCTGTGGACGAAGCGGCCTGTCATCAGGGCGGCGTAGGCGTGGCCGAGTTCATGGACAAACGTGACATAAAGGCCGAACCAGCGCCACGTGAGACGGGGAAGACTCAGCAGCGTCGCGCCGCCGATAATGGCCAGGAGAACCGGCAACGGCACCGTTGTGGTGTGGACGTCCGTAAAACCACGGACAACGGCCGACCACCATATTCCGGGCACGCTGGAAGAATCGACAGGGGTTTGAGTCACCGTCGCAATGCTACGCAAGAAGTCCGGGAGCTACATGCGGTTCTTGGTCCTGGCCGTGGCGGGCGCGGTCCAAGGGTCCTCCGGCCAGGGATGTTTCGGGTAGCGTCCCCGCATCTCGGCACGGACCTGGGAATACGGACCCGACCAGAACGAGGCCAAATCGTCCGTCACTGCCAGCGGCCTGCCCGCCGGCGACAAGAGATGGAACAGAACCGGTACCCTGCCGTCGACCAACCGTGGCGTGCGGTCCCAACCAAAGCATTCCTGAAGCTTGACTGCCACCACTGGCCTGCCGCCGTCGTCCGCTGCTCTTTCCGCAACCTCCGGGTAGAGGATGCGTACGCGCGAGCCGCTGGGAACCTCCAGCCGCTCCGGAACGAGGGCGTCGAAGTGAACCGCCTCCGGCCACGGCAAAAGGCGCCGCAACGGTTCTGCCAGGTCGACTGCGTTCAGCGGCTTGCCGCCCGCAAGGGCCTCGAGTTCGGGGGCAAGCCATTCGTCAAGGCGCGCCAAGAGGCCGGCCTCACTGACGTCGGGCCACGGCCCGCCCAACTCCCGGCGCAACAACGCCAGCCGTCGACGAAGCGAATCAGCCGCTTCCGACCAGCCAAGCATTGCCAGGCCGCCCCTGCCCAAAGAGGTGGCAATGGCTTCCCGCCCCGCTTCGGGAGAAGGCCGGATGGGCGTCGAGGAGACCACGATCGCGCCGATGCGCCGCTCCAAACGGGCGCTGAGGCGACCTTGATCAAACCGTGCCTCCACGATTTCCTGCACGAGGCTCGGAGCCGCTGCCCGGGCCAAAGATTCTGACAGCGGAGCAGCCGAACGAATCACGGCCCCGGTCCCGGCAGTATCGCGCCCCTGGGCCCGCGATACTTCCGCAACCGCGAGCCACTCGTGCGCGGCGAGCGGACTTCCCGCCGGCAACCCGGCGCGGGTCCCCGAGGTGAGCTGATAGCTGGAGCCGTGGTCCGATGCCCTCCGGGCGATCCGATCCGGAAACGCCAGGGCGACAACGTATCCGGGCGCCTGGTCCCCAGTCAGCTTAAGGGACGTATCGGACGGAACGACGGCGTTGCCCACGTTGCGGGTCATGGATTCCAGCCGCCGGGCTTCTTCTGAAAAGCGCCGCGACGCCGGAAGGGATCCACTGCGCATCGCCCTGAGGAGTTGCACCAGGTCTCCGCCCGGGGCACGCTGATCTCCCGACACGAGGGCCACGGTCTCTGCAGCATGCTTCCGCCCGACGGTGGAGGACCCGTCCAGCAAAGCCCTGGCCAGCCTGGGGTCAGCGGGTATTCGTGCCAGCACCTTGCCGAGATCTGTTGCCAGTCCAGCATCGGTGAGAGCCCCCAGTTCCCGCAGGACCTCCACCGCGTCATCCATCGAAGCCCGCGGCGGGGCATCGGGAAGGGCAAGGCCTTCGCCCTTGGGCGCACCCCAGCAGGCAAGCTGCAGGGCCGCTGAGGTGAGGTCGGCGACGGCGATCTCCGGGGTCTGGTGCGCTGGAGCGGCTGCATAAGCTTGCTGGTCGTAGCAGCGGACCACTGTGCCGGCACCTTGGCGTGCGGCGCGGCCCGCCCGCTGCTCTGCCGACGCCCGCGACGTTGACACGGTGACCAGCCCCGACATGCCACGCCCCGAATCACGCCGGGGCTCCCGGGAAAGCCCCGAGTCCACCACCAACCGGACCCCCGGAACAGTGAGCGACGACTCCGCGAGGGCGGTGGACACGATGATCCGCGGAGGGTCCCCGGGCCGCCGACCGGACACGGCCCGGTCCTGCTGATCCGCAGCTGCCTGCCCGTGAAGCTCCAACACCTCGGTTCCGGGAACGAGCCCGGAACGAAGCCTCGCCGCCACGTCCGAGACTTCACGGACGCCGGGGAGGAAGACCAGCGCGTCCACCGAGGGACCCCTGCGCAAAGCCCTTGCGTGGGACACCGCAGTTGTCTCCGCAATGTGGTCGAGGAATGCACGGGTTACGCCACGTTCGTCCAGTCGCTGTGACGGCGCTGGAACCCATTCCACCGTCAGGGGGTGGAGCGCCGACGGGCAGTCGACGACGGGCGCCGGCCCGCCGCCGTCCGAGGTTTGCCCGCCGTCGGAGGTTTGCCCCAGCAGGGCCGCGAAACGTTGCGCGTCAAGCGTGGCAGACATCGCCACCAGGATGAGTTCCTCACGCAGCTGCCTCACTTCGGACAACATGCCCAGCAGAAGGTCCGTTTCCAGGCCGCGTTCGTGGACTTCGTCAAGGACCACCGCGTCAACGCCGTCGAGGCCGGGGTCTGCCAGGAGTCGCCGGAGGAGGATGCCCGGGGTGACGAATTCCACTACAGTCCCGGGACCCGTCCGCGACTCGCCACGGACGGTGTAGCCTACCCGGTCTCCGAGCGGACTTCCGTCCAACGTGGCAAGGCGACGGGCGGCGGAGCGGGCAGCAACGCGACGGGGCTGGGTCACCACCACCCGCGGAGCTGTTCGGCCCCGCCGCGCTGCGACGTTGGCCACCAATGGCGGCACAAGAGTTGTCTTGCCGGTTCCCGGGGGTGCCTGCACGACGGCCGTGCCGCCGTCGTGCCCGCTTTCCAAAGCGTCGGCGAGTTTGCCCAGGGAACCGGCGAAGACCAGGCCGCTTCCGATGGCATCCAGTGAAAAAGTCACCAGCCTATTGTTTCAGGAGTTCGGGGGCGTCCCCATGCTGGCTGGCTTGGGTGCTGCGTGCCTCGGCGTTGGATTGCCTCGGCGTTGGATTACCTGGGCGATGGAGTGGCTGGGCGATGGCGTGCCTAGGCGATGGTGGCCGCATCGATGACGAAGCGGTACCGAACGTCCGAGGCGAGGACGCGCTCGTAGGCTTCGTTGATCTTCTCCGCGGGAATGACTTCGATCTCGGCACCGAGGCCATGCTCGGCACAGAAATTGAGCATTTCCTGGGTTTCGCGGATGCCACCGATCGCAGACCCGGCGAAGGACCTGCGTCCGCCGATCAAGGCGCCCGCTTGGACAGGGAGCGGTTCTGCGGGGGCTCCCACGTTGACCAACGTTCCGTCCAGGGCGAGCAGCTTCAGGTAGGCGCTGATATCAATGGATGCGCTGACGGTGTTGATGATGAGGTCGAAAGTTCCCCCGAGCTTCTCGAAGGTGGCGGGGTCGCTTGTGGCGTAGTAGTCCTTGGCCCCGAGCTTCAAGCCGTCCTCCATCTTCTTGAGGGACTGGGACAGCACCGTGACCTCAGCACCCATGGCGCTGGCTAGCTTGACAGCCATGTGGCCCAAGCCGCCGAGTCCCACCACAGCGACCTTCTTGCCGGGTCCCGCGCCCCAGTGACGCAGGGGTGAATAGGTGGTGATTCCGGCGCACAGCAGCGGGGCTGCGACGTCGAGGTCCAGCGATTCCGGGATGGAAACAACGAAATCTTCGTTCACCACCACGTCGCTGGAGTAGCCGCCCTGGGTGATGGTGCCGTCGAGGTCCACGGATCCGTAGGTGCCGACGTTGCCGTTCAGGCAGTACTGCTCTTCGCCTGCTTCGCAGTTGGCGCATTCCTTGCACGAATTGACCATGCAGCCCACGCCGACGCGGTCGCCGACCTTGTGCTTGGTCACCTCGGAACCTACTTCAGTAACGATCCCGGCTATTTCGTGTCCGGGTGCCAGAGGGTACTGCCGCGTGCCCCATTCGCCGCGGACCGTGTGGATGTCCGAGTGGCAAATGCCAGCGAATTTGATGTCGATGTGGACGTCGTGCGGGCCGACTTCGCGACGCTCAATGGTGGTGAGGGCGAGGTCTCCTGTGGCCGAAGGGGCAGCGTATGCGGTAGCGGTAGGCATGTTTCTCCTGCGTTATAACGATGTGCGGATACCTCCATCTAACCCTGTATTCCGAAGTCGAGGGAGGCACTGTTGAGACTGGGATGGAGAGTCCTACCCAGTACGACGTACCGAATGTGTACCCATCCGAGGGTCCATTTACCGGAGTCTCGGGGAGGTTTCGGCTGGTTTCCTGGCTTGTTTTTCCACATAGGGGCTGAGGGCTGGTTACAGGGTTTGGGTGGGGTGGAAGGCTTGGTTTATGGGTTTGAGCGGGCAGGTTGTGGTTGAACGGGCGGGTAGGCCCGGTGCTGCTGCTGCCAACGGCGGTGGACCTCCCGGCGTCGGTGACCTTCCCAGCAAATACCCTTCCGGCGGCGGTGGGGTCGTTGAGGATGTCATGGAGGCGTTGGAGGACGGGGCGGCGGTGTTGGAGGCTGCCCGTGCCCTGGCGTTACCGGCAGGACACGTGTTCGATGTTCAGGAAGCAGCAGACTTCGCTGCCCGGGTCGAGGACCTCTCCCGAAGCATCGGCTACCTGCAGATCATCGCAGCCCACGCGGTCGAGCGCACCCGTACCGAAGCCAAACACAACCCCGCACAGACCGCCCCGGGCTGGCGGACCGGCTGGACCCAAACCCCACACCCCGCCCACCCGCACACACCCGGCACCACTGCCCGGGCCGGCCGTCCGGCCTCCGTTGCCGGTGCCGGTGCCGTGCTTGGAGCCGTTGCGGGGTCCGGGCCTGTCACGTCTTCTGTTGCGGGGCCTGGTTCGGTACTTGATGACGGGTACCGCAACGCCGCCGAGTTCCTGCGCGCCAGGCTCCGGATCGATATCCGCGAAGCCCGCCGCCGCCTGACCCAAGCCGCGCTCCTGCTGCCCGGAACCACCCTCACCGGCGAAACCATCACCCCACGCCACGAACACCTCGCCACCGCGTTCGCCGCCACCGACGTGCCCTCCCGCTCAGCGACCATCATCACCACAGCCCTCGAACGCGTCGCCTTCATCGCCCACCCCGACACCCTCACCACCATGGAACACGCCCTGACCCGCACCGCCACCGACAACGACCCCGACTTCCTGGCCAAAACCGCCCAACACTGGATCAACCGCATCGACCACGACGGACCCGAACCCACCGAAAAAGAACTCCGCCCCATCCAAGGAGCCTTCATCCGCAAACCCCGCCGCGGACTCCACCACATCGAAATCTTCGCCACCGACGAACAATACGAAACCCTCATCACCACCATGAACACCGCCACCAACCCACGCCTAACCCCACACAACAACCCCAACACCACCAGCGCGGGCACTACTGCCAGCCCCAGCACCGTCAGCGCCGTCAGCGCTGCCACCAGCGTCAGCAACGCCAACACCGTCAGCACGGTCAGTGCCGTCAGGGTCAGCGGGCGCAGCACACCCGGGCCCGAACTGGACCGCCGCTCCCGCGCCCAGAAACTCCTCGACGGTCTCATCACCGGCTGCAACTACGCCTTGCGCACCGGCAGACTCCCCGCCAACGGAGGCCTCAAACCCCAACTCACCGTCACCATCGACGCCAACGACCTCTACCCCCGACTCCAAAACCCACCACACCAGCCAACCCAGCCAGACCAGCCAACCCGGCCAGCCCGGCCAGACAAGGGCGGCTCCTCAGCCCGGCCGGGCAGCGCAACAGCGACCTTCACCGGCCCCATCCACGCCAGCACCATCCGCAAAATCGCCTGCGACGCCGACATCCTGCCCGTCCTCCTCGGAACCAACGGACAAATCCTCGACATCGGCCGCACCACCCGGATCTTCCCACCCCACATCCGCAAAGCCATCGCCGCAAGAGACCAAGGCTGCACCTTCCCCGACTGCACCATCCCCGCACCCTGGTGCGAAGCCCACCACATCACCTACTGGTCACAAGGAGGCACCACCAGCACCAACAACGGCACCCTCCTGTGCTCACACCACCACCACCTCATCCACAAAGAACAATGGAAAATCACCACCCACCAAGGCATCCCATGGTTCACACCACCACCCCACATCGACCCCACCCAAACACCCCAACGAAACCACCACCACACACCCCACCGAACATGACACCCTGCCCCAAAACAGGAAACACCCACGGCCACCCCGACACACCCCGGTCACTTGGCGCGCCCCCAGCCACCCCTCCGCGCCTCCAGCAACCCCTCCGCGCCCCCAGCCAGGGAGCCTGGGCGCCTTGGGACAACAAAACAACAGGACCCTCCGCAATCACGAAGGATCCTGTCACTCAGAACCGCTATGCCCTGGTATTCAGTCAGTTGTCCTGCAGTGGGGAAACGGGTGCGCTACGGCTTCCGAACCCAATGGCTCACCTGGCCCCTCACCGCGACCGGCGGGACTACGTCAGCGGGCTCCCCCTCCAATGACTCCTGCCTCCACGGCTTTGGTCACTGCGTCGGCCTCGGCCTGGGTTAACTTGCCGTCGGTGACGGCTTTGTCGAGCCTGGATTTCAGCTCGGCGGCACGGTCTGACTTCGCCTCCGAACGTATCTCTTCGAGGGCCGCCGTGACCTTCGATTCCTCAACACCCAAGGAGGAAGCCAACGACTTTGCCAGCGCAGCCTCCATCGCTGCCCGGTCCGGCCGTCCGGTTTCGGATCCCTTGGACTGCTCGGTTCCATCCGACGGCGTGCTTCCCTCCGAGGGTTTAGTGTCGTCAGACGGAGCCTGAGCGGGTTTGTTGGCGTCGCGGAACGCCTTCAAGGCGTCGGTGACTTTGGTTTCATCAACCCCCAGCTTGGTAGCCAGTGCAGAAGCCAGGTGGCCTGCATCCCGTCCGGGGCCGCCGTGACGGCCATGTCCCTTGCCCGGTGCCAACCCGTCACCTGACGTTTGGCCTGGCGTTGCCGCCTCACTCGGCGTCGACGTTGCGGCGGGGTCCGGCGTCGTCGTTGCCGAAGCCATGCTCGTAACACCAAGTCCGGTGCCGAGGGCCAATGCTCCCGCCGCTAGACCCAACGTGATTTGCTTGGTTCTTGACATAACTAGTCCTCACTTCGCAACCGCCAGGTTGCGTCACCGTTGTTGCTGGTGGGCAGCCGGGTTGCTGCCCTGACTCAAGAGTGCGGTGACCACCCCGGCGGAGGCTGATGCGAAGCTGTTCATTGGCTGTGAACGTATGGACAAAGCTGTGAGCCGACCAGCCAGGGCATCACCGGGGAGCGTCGAAGGCGTCGAGCAGGCGTTTCACGGCACCGCCCAGGTTCCATTCAGTGCTGAGCTCCTGTAACTGGTCACGGGAAGCCCCGTTCACCGGTTTCAACTGTGCGCCTACCTCGTCGAGGGAAGGCAGGTCGAGGTCACGGACCACGTTGACCACCGCAGGAGCTACCTCCAGGTAGTCGGCGGCCGCGGCGAGTTTTGCTTTAACGCCGGCGGACAGCCCGCCGTCGGCCGCTTCTGCCGCCTCGAGGAGGCCGGCGAGTGAACCATGTGTGGCGAGCAGCGACGCAGCTGTCTTCTCGCCGATGCCCGCCACGCCCGGCAGTCCATCGGATGAATCTCCCCGGAGCGTGGCGAAGTCGGCGTATTGCTGCGGCAGGACGCGATACTTGCGCACGACGTCCACCTCTGTCAGTACCTCAAGGTTCTTCATGCCTCGGGCCGTGTAGATGACACGGATCGACTTCTCGTCATCCACCAATTGAAAAAGGTCCCGGTCCCCCGTCACAACGTCCACCGGCATGGACTGTCGGCCCGCATAGCTTCCGATCACGTCATCGGCCTCGTGATCGTCGACGCCCACCATCGCGATTCCAGCCAGCTCAAGCACGTGGCTGATCAAGGGAATCTGCGCTTGGAGGGCTTCGGGAACAACCTCGACGTCGGGACCTGAACTTACCTCTTCCGCCACTCGGTGGGATTTGTAGCTGGGTATGAGGTCCACCCGCCACTTGGGCCGCCAGTTGTTATCCCAGCAAGCGATCAGATGCGTTGCCTGATAATCCGTGGTCAGCCTGGCAATCATGTCCAGAAGGCCGCGGACGGCATTGACCGGGGTGCCGTCCTTTCGGCGGATGGTGTCCGGAACGCCATAGAAGGCACGGAAGTAGAGCGAGGCAGTGTCCAGGAGCATAAGTCGGGCCATACCTGATCCTGACATGAGGTGACGCTGTTTGGAGTGATTCGGACTTGTTCGGTGATGTGAGCCGGATTACTATGGTATTCGCAATAATCGAACACCGCGTTCTATTATAGAACACACCGGCATCCCAAGGTTGCCCCGTCACAAAGAAGTGAGGAAAGCCCGTGCATTTCCACCACCACGGTTACGTATCCGGCGACCCCAGAGTTGAACCTGCAGCCGGCGTGGGGATCAACCGGCCGGAGGATCTACCCGATGAGGTCGACGTGCTCATAGTTGGGTCAGGCCCCGCAGGGATGCTGACGGCGGCCCAACTGGCCCAGTTTCCTGATATCACTGCGCGCATCGTGGAACGTCGTCCGGGCCGCCTGGCCATCGGGCAAGCTGACGGCATCCAGGCCCGCAGCGTCGAAACCTTCCAGGCTTTCGGTTTCGCTGAGCGGATCATCGCCGAGGCCTACCGCATCACCGAGATGGCGTTCTGGAAGCCGGACCCGGAGGACCACTCCAGAATCGTCCGTAGCGCGCGGGCAGTTGACGACCCCACCGGAATCAGCGAGTTTCCCCACCTGATCGTGAACCAAGCGCGCGTGCTGGACTACTTTGCCGAGTTCATGGCCAACTCCCCCGCAAGGATGAAGCCGGACTATGGCTACGAATTCCGCAGCCTTCGGGTTACTGACAACACCGCCTACCCCGTCTCCGTGACCCTCGTTCACAGTGCAGGCCCCTTGGAAGGGCAGGAACGGGTTATCAACGCCAAGTACGTAGTAGGTGCCGATGGTGCCCGGAGCAAGGTCAGGGAGTCCATCGGATGCCACCTGGCCGGGGACCAGGCCAACCACGCGTGGGGCGTCATGGATGTCTTGGCGGTGACAGATTTCCCGGACATCCGCACCAAGTGCGCCATCCAGTCCGGCTCGGGCGGCAGCATCCTGCTCATTCCCCGCGAGGGTGGCCACCTGTTCCGTATGTATGTGGACCTGGGCGAGGTTTCCCCGGAGGACCACGGCGCGGTCCGTAAGACGACCATCGAGGAGATTATCCACAAAGCCAACCAGATCCTGCATCCCTATACCCTGGACGTGCGCAATGTCGCCTGGCACAGCGTTTACGAGGTGGGCCACCGGCTGACGGACAGGTTCGACGACGTTCTGCCGGAGGAGCGCGGCAAGCGTACCCCTCGCGTGTTCATCACCGGCGACGCCTGCCATACCCATTCCGCCAAGGCCGGGCAGGGCATGAACGTCTCCATGCAGGACGGATTCAATCTCGGTTGGAAACTCGGCCACGTACTGGAAGGCCGGAGCCCGGAGTCCCTGCTCGATACCTATTCCGGTGAACGGCAAGTGGTAGCCAAGAACCTCATCGACTTCGACAAGCAATGGTCATCCCTCATGGCCAAAAAGCCCGAGGAATTTGAGGACCCCACGGAACTGGAGAACTTCTACACCAGCACCGCAGAGTTCCCGGCCGGCTTCATGACCCAATACACCCCCTCCATGGTGGTTGCCGAGGCAACCCACCAGGACCTTGCAACTGGCTTTCCGGTCGGCAAGCGCTTCAAGTCCGCCCCCGTGCGACGGGTCTGCGACACCAACCCGATCCATTTGGGCCACCATGCCAAGGCGGATGGGCGCTGGCGCATCTATGTCTTCGCCGACGCGGCACCGGCAGGCGCCCCTGGCCCAGTGGCCGACTTTGCCGAGTGGCTCGAGACGGCACCGGACTCACCACTGGCCGCTACGCCGTTGAACCTTGACCGCGATGCCTGGTTCGACGTCAAGGTGATCTATCAGCAAGACCACACCGAGGTGGACATCAACGCCGTGCCGGAGGTCTTCAAACCCGCCGTCGGCCCGTTCAAGCTGACGTACCTCGAGAAAGTCTTTGGCACGGACCCTACGGCAGACATCTTCGACGAACGGGGCCTCAGCCGGGATGGCGTTGTGGTGGTGGTCCGGCCCGACCAGTACGTCGCCAACGTCCTGCCGTTGAGTGCCACGGCGGAACTCGCCGACTTCTTCGCAGGCCTCAGGCCGGCGCCGAAAGCCAAGGAGGCGTTCGCACCTGGCACAAGAGCCTGAGAGAAGCGCCAGGCCAGCAGCGCCTAAGTAATTGGGGCCAAAGAACAAACGTGGAAATAGTATCCGCAGGGTCTTGCCTGCCCTGAACTTCAGGTCTAAAATTCCTGCAACCTAGGCGAGGTATAAAGATCCTCTCACGCAAGCAGGTACATATGACCGGGCAAGTACTCCCCGGCGGGAAAACTGCGTACCCGATGCGGCAACCAAGAACCACGCGTCAAATAATCGAGTAGTGACTACTCGTGCCCCACTATGACAGCCCCCAATAGTTTGGACCCCAACGTCAAGTTGTTTGACTAATAGGAGGTTCAGGTGGATTTGCTCCACTCGCACACAGCACAGGCCGTTCGAATTGGGGGCCAGCAAGTGCATCGACATCCTGGTTTGTTGCGCCGCTCAGCAGTAGACCTGGAAGTAATCATTCCAGCGTTCAATGAAGCCGGCCGAATACCTCACACGCTTCAACAAACAGTGGATTTCCTCGCAAAACAATCGTGGTCTTCACGCATTGTGGTGGTGGATAACGGGAGCGTTGACGACACCGGTTACGTAGTGGACCGAATTTCGCGGGAAAGGGGAAATTCGGTACCCATCGCACTCATCGGCTGTTCCCGCCGGGGCAAGGGGGCCGCAGTCAGGCGCGGGCTGCTGAGCGGAACGTCCAAGTACACCGGTTTCTTCGATGCGGATTTGGCGACACCGCTGGAGACCTTGATTCCCACCATGGAACACCTGGGCCAAGGAGCGGCAGCTGTCATAGCGTCCCGGCATGCTCCAGGGTCCACGTTCGTTCAACCCCAACAGCTCGGCCGTCGCATCGGCGGTACTGCCTTCCGGGTGCTGACGAAGTCCAAGGTGAAGGGAATCCGCGACACCCAGTGCGGATTCAAATTCTTTGAGCGTGACGCCCTGACGGCAGCCATGGTGCAATGCCGAAGCATAGGGTTCGCTTTCGACGTTGAACTCCTTTTGCGTCTCCAGCAAGAGGACGCACGCATTGTCGAATTGCCGGTTGCGTGGACCGACGGTGCAGCTTCCACATTCCGTCCGTTGCAGGACGGCTTTGCCAGTTTTGCCTCTGTGCTGCAGCTCCAATGGGCCATGCCATGAACGCGGGAACCAGCCCCATCGCCAATATGGGGCGGCTAGCAGGCAAGCAGATCCTGGTCCTGAATTGGCGGGACATTAAACACAGCCAAGCCGGCGGTGCGGAACAATATATGCACCAGATCTCGGCCCGTTGGGTTGAGGCCGGTGCCAAAGTAACGTGGTTTACGGGCCACCAACCCGGCCAGTCTGCAGAGGACTTTCTTGATGGAATCCGGATATTGCGCAGCGGTGGAACTTTGGGTGTTTATGCACAGGCAGCCCGTAAACTGCTGCAGACTGGAAGTCTTTATGACGCCGTAGTGGATTGCCAAAATGGAATCCCCTTCTTTTCACCAGCGTTTCTGCCGCGGCGTATTCCAGTTGTGCAATTGATTCACCACGTCCACCAGGAACAATTCCGCAGCCGGTTCTCTGCCCCTATGGCGGCAGTGGGGCGGTTCCTGGAAAACACAGGAGCCAAAGCCGTCTATGGCCAGCGCGCCATTGCCGCCGTCTCCCCCTCCACACGGCTTGAGTTGCGGAAGCTTGGCTTCCGGGGGCCTGTGCACGTTGTGCCCAACGGCACCATTGAGGTTCCGCAGACGGTGGGTCCCCGCGATCCTGAACCGACCATCGCCGTCGTCAGCCGCCTGGTCCGGCATAAGCGCATGGACCTGCTGCTGGGGCAGCTAGCGGTTGCTGCGAGAAGCATCCCGCGCCTCCGTTTGGAAGTCATGGGTGACGGACCCGAAAGGGCGAGGCTGCAACAACTGGCCACGGACCTTGGCCTCGATGACACGGTCACTTTCCACGGCTATCAACCCAATGCGCAGCGTAATGCCCTCCTCAGCCGCGCATGGGTGACGGCTTCGACATCCGCTGCTGAAGGCTGGGGTTGCTCCGTCATAGAAGCAGCTGCGTGGGGTGTGCCCTGCATGGCCCTGCGCGTTCCGGGCATCCGCGACTCCGTGGTGGAGGGGCGCACCGGGTGGCTGGTGGACACGGCAAGGGAATTCGGACCCGCGTTGGTTACGGCCCTGGAGACGATGGCGAACCCGAATAAAGCCCGGGAGATCTCAGCGCAGTGCCAACAGTGGGCCCGCTGCTTCACCTGGGACCGCAGTGCTGAACTTCTTGCGGGGGTTGTCCTGGAAGAAGAACTCCGTCTGCAAGGCGCCGAGGAGGCGGCATCCTCGGACATGGCGACGTTGATCCGTTTTCCTGCGCCCGTCGCGGCCGACCTGAGCAGTGTCGTAAGGCCGACGGATGAGATCGCCGAGAACAACGGAGAAGTATCCCTCCTCATGAAGGGCAAGGACGAGTTCGAGGCGTTCGCCCTGCTCAAACGGGTAGGGGTCCTCAACGTCCAGCTGCGACCTGCAGGCCGCAGCATGCTCTTGGCCGGGCCCGGCAGCGCCTTTGCCGCCGAAGCCGGTTAGGACCACACAACTCACGTCGCCAACACCGCGGCCACAAATCCAGGGGGAACATGACTGACACCGTGCGTGAGGTGGGCCTCGGGCCAACACCCACAAAAACAACACCCACCAAGGCGCCCAAACCCAGTGAGGCGCCGGGAACTCTCAAGGCGCCGAAATCCGCCTCCAGCCAGAGACGCGACGAGGCCAAGGTAGCCGAGAACAGCGGTTTCCTTTCCATCGCGGCGGGGATTGTTGGCGTCCTTAGCTACGCCTGCACACTGCTGATGGCGAATCTGCTGCCAACCGTGGAATACACACAATTTGCCGCTTGCGCCATGCTCCTGGGGGTGGTGGGGATTGTCGCCTCGGCTATGGTTCCGCTGCCTCTGTCGCACTTCGTGACCGCGCATCCGGCTGGCTCGGAGGAACGCCGGGACGGGATCGCATTCTCCGTTTTTGTCTCCTTGCTGGCTGGCCTCGCTGCGGCACTGATAACCGGTGTGCTTGCCCTTGGTTTCGCAACGCCGGCACTTGCGGCCGCCGTAGCTGTTGCAGCGTTGGTGATCTTCATGGTTGCTGCCCCCTCGGGCTGGCTCCAAGGAGAGTTGCGGTTCAAGTGGTACGCCTTCACGACTGTCGGTGAAGTGGGCCTGCGTCTGGCCTTCAGCATGCTTGCCATCGCCGTCGCATGGAACGCGGCGGGCGCAGTGGCGGGTTTCGGTGTTGGAGCAGTTGCGCTCGTTGCGGTGCCGTGGTCCTTCTATAAGGACCTGACGTGGCGGCCCCGCGTCCTCAGGGAAAAGTGGCGGTGGGAGGAAACGGCGGACATCGCTTCGGTGCTGTGCGTGGTTTCTGTCCTGGTGGGCACCGACGTCGTGGCGGTTGCTTTCCTCGCCCAAGGCTCACCGGATGCTGCGGGTTTCCAGGCCCTGGCTACCATCGCCAAGGGGCCGGTCTACGTCGCGGCGGGCACGGCCCTGGTCGCCTTCCCGCTGCTCCGGCGCCCCGGTGTGAACGTCCGCGAAGTATTGGGGTCCGCCTTTGCCTCGTTCGGCCAACTGGCCCTGGTGGCCTTCGCCGTCATCGCCACGGCACCGGCTGCGCTGGCCGGCCTCATTATTCCCGGGAAATACCACGGGTCTCTTGGCCTCCTGCCGTGGCTTGCTGCTGCCGGCCTCGGCTACGCCGTGCTGACGGTCCTGGCCACCATCCTGCTCGCCCTGCGCGCTTACCGGCGATGCCAGCTTGGCCTTGCTCTTGCCTGCGTCCTCGTCATAGGCAGTCTTTGGGCCGGCTGGCATTTAGGGGCCGTGGCCGGGATGGCTGTCGGCTCCGCCGTCGGGGCCGTAGTTGCGGCCGCAGTGCTCGGCACCATCGCCTTTCCCGTCCTGAAGCCGGAGACACCCTGGACCGCTTTCGCCCGGCCGGCCGCAGCCGGAACGGCACTGATCCTCACGCTGGCTCTCGCCTCATGGCTGCAGCCGGTGGTGTGGCTGGCGGTTGCGGGCATCAGTGGGGTGGCGGTGCTGGCCCACCAGCGCGGGATGCTGACGCTGAAGCGTCCGGAAACCGCACGACGGCGGATCACCCCACCCGGCAAGGTACGGGAAGGCTCCCCTTTCGGCCGGCACTCCAAGCCGTCTCCCTCATCGCTTGGTCTGCCCGGAAATGCCATCAGCAGTGCCCTCCTTCACCCCTTCGCCGCCTTGGTGGCCGTAGTACTCGCGGCCTTCGGAGTCCGCGCCTTTGGCCTGGCCCGGGCCTTTGAACTCTGGGTGGATGAACTGCTGTATGTCCAGCTGGGCCAATCCGTCAGCCAGGGCCAGTTCCCCACCCTTCCGGACGGGCCGTTCTTCCTCCACCCACCCGGGTTCTTTGTCCTGGAAGCCGGGATCATCAAGCTCTTCGGCATCGAAGGCGACATTGTGGACGTCGTTCTCCAACTGAGGTGGCTTAACGCCGCACTCGGGGCAGTCACAGTGGGGCTCGGCTTCCTGCTTATCCGACGACTGGCAGGGGCGCGCGCTGCCTGGCTGGCTGCCACAATGCTCGCGTTCGAACCATTCATTCTCCGCAATAACAGCCACGCCTTCCTGGAGACTTCGGCGATGGCCGCCGTGCTGGCAGGCCTGCTCCTGTTGGTCGGACCCGCTGAAAAGACCGCCGAATACACCGCGCAAGGATCAATTATGGGGGCCCCGCCGATGAGCGCGGAGACACGGACCATGCGGCGGCGTACTGCACAACTGATCGGAGCCGGCATCTTCCTCGGCTACGCGGTCCTGTGCAAGGACTTCTTCATCATCTGCACCGCGGGCCCTGTGGTCCTGGCCGTCGTGTGGAAGAAGACGCTGTCCTGGCGGCAGGCCGCCGTCGTTGTTTCCACCGCCGCAATCCCCTACATCGCCTACCTGGCCGTGGCAACCGTCCAAGGCCACGCGCCCGACTGGGTGGCGGCGAAAGCCAGCGGACTGTTGCGGGCCTCCGGCATCGAAAAGAGTACCGGTTTCACCGCGGAAGGTTCGCCCAGCCTGTTGGCACGGCTTGTAGACCAGAGCAGCCACTTTGGTACCAGCTACGTTCTGCTGGCACTGTGCCCGGTGGTCGGACTGGTGCTGTGCTTCAGCCTCCACGCCAAACGCCGCCTGCTGGGCCTGACCGGCCTCACCCTCGGCTGCGCCGGAGCGTACAGCGCGGTCTTTGGCACCTTCGAGGAACAGTACGGCTATGGAGTCATGATCGCCGGTGTCCTGTGCTCGGTGGTGGCGGTGGTCGAAATGCGCGAACGCTTCCGGCGCGGACGGAAACTGCTGACGGTGATCGGTGTCTGCTTCGTCGCCCTGACCGTTGTGTTGGGTGTGAGGACAGTCACCACAGTGGACAACGGATTCGTCCAGGTCCGTGACTGGGTGAAAACCAACCTGCCGGCAGACGCGAAGGTGAGCGTCACCAACAGCACCGCCGAGTTCGCCTTCGCAGCCGACCAACGCTTCGGCGTGTGGCCGTCCGCTCCACTCATGCAGGGCGCCGGAGCCGACTACATCCTCACCCAGTCGCACCCCACGAGCCAAGGCTACGGCTACGCCACACGGGACATGTTGGAATGGCTCGAATCCAACGCAACATCGCTGGTCAGGGTTGAAGGTCCCACCAACGGGTTCACCACGCTCTGGCACGTGGCACCGGAGGTCCTGGACCAGGCCGCGATGTCAGGCACGGGCATTCCTTCCAAGAATTACGAAACTGAGCGGTAGGACGTCGTGAGGATACTGCACCTGGGATTTGAGGACCCCGCCATGCCGGGTGCTGGCGGCGGATCCATCCGCACGCATGAAATCAACCGGCGGCTGGCCGCGGAGGGGTTCGACGTTACTGTCCTGACAACGCGGTATCCCGGCTGGGAAGAACGCATCCAGGACGGCGTCCATTACGTTCCCATCGGGGTGGGCGACGGCGGCAACCGCCTCACGCGCCTGGCGGGCTATACGGCACAACTCCCTGTGGAAGCACATAAGCGCCGCTCACGGGCCGATCTTGTGGTGGAAGACTTCTTCGCCCCCTTTTCCAGCATGGCAGCCCCGCTGTGGACGGGCAGGCCCACCATGGGCGTCGTCCAGTGGCTGCACGCGCGGCAGAAGGCCCGCGAGTACAAACTCCCCCTGCACTGGGTGGAAAGGTTCGGTGTCCGCAGCCATCGGAACCTCATCGCGGTTTCGCAGGGCATCGCGGATCAACTCGCGGCCATCAACCCTGACGTGCACGTCGACGTCATCGGTAACGGTGTCAGCCCCGATGCGTGGAAAGTCCAGCCGCGCCTCGGCAAGGACATCCTCTGCATCGGCCGCTTGGAATTCACCGGCAAGGGATTGGACCTGCTGATCGCGGCCTGGTCCAAAGCAGCACCGCATACCGGCGGACAACTCCTTATTGCCGGAACCGGCCCGGACGAAGCCAAAGTCAGGATGGCCGTGCAGGCGGCAGGACTCAACGACCGCGTACGATTCCTGGGTTGGCTTTCCGGCGCGGCAAAATTCGAGGCCCTTGCCGACGCACGGTTGGTGGTTGTGCCCTCACGGGCGGAGACCTTCGGCTTGGTCGCCGTCGAGTCGCTGGCTGCCGGGACGCCCGTCATCACCTTCGATATTCCCTGCCTGCGCGAAATAGTCCCCACCGGGGCCGGCTGGCTGGTGCCGGCGTTCGACGTCGACGCCCTCGCCCAAGCCATGCGGCGTCATTACCCGGATCCCGCACTGGCAGCCGCGGGACCCCGTGGCCGGGACTTCGCAGCCGGCTACAACTGGGACGCGCTCGCCAGGAAACAGGCAGCGGCGTACCGATCGGCATATGCACAAACACCCATCCCACTCGCCCGGCGCCGTCCGCGCCCGGGGGTCACTACGGCACGGCAGGAGATGTGATCCGCATGCGCACAGACACCCGCATTGAACGGTCCCTGGCCGGGGACGCCCCCTGGCTCTTCCTCTCTCCCCATCTGGACGACGCCGTCTTGTCCTGCGGAGCACTGATCGAGGCGCAGGCCCGGGGCAGGGAAATCATCGTAGCCACCCTGTTCACCGAAGCCACCCCCGGTCCGCACACCCGGGCCGCCCGTTCTTTCCTGCGCCAGTGCACCCATTCGAACGCACTGGACCTGTTTGAAGCCCGCAAGGCGGAGGACAACAACGTCCTGGTGGACATGGGTGCCCGTCCCTTGCACATGGGAGGAGTGGACGCTCTTTTCCGGCGCCGCAGGCCCCCACGGCATGGCAGCTCAGCGTGGGACAGAATCCTGCCCGAACTGACCCACTCGTATCCGACGTATCGCTTCGACATTGCCTTGGGCCGCATCTCCCGCGCGGACAAGGCCTTGATCAACAGGCTGCAGGGGGACGTCGCCGAGCTCATGGCAGTCACTGGCGCCGAGCTCCTGTTTTGCCCCGTGGGCGTAGGCAAGCATGTCGACCACCTGATCACGCGGGAGGCTGGAATGGAGCACAAGCGGAACCTGGTGCTGTATTCCGATTTCCCCTACAACCTGGTGTCCGGCCCGGATACGTCCCGACTGGAACGCCTCGGCTACGTGCCTTGGTCATGGGACCGGGGGCTTTCCTCCAAGCCAGGGCGGATTCGCCAGTATGCCACCCAGGCGGACGCGCTCTTCCCCGACGGTAAAATTCCGCCGCGGGCCGAAACGTACTTTGTGCCGGCCCAGGGCAACTGAACTGCAGCGATCCCGCTAGCACCCGTCCTTGTTGTTGGTTGCTTTGATTCCAGCGCCATCGCCAAGTTTGAGGCCTCCCGTGCGGCAAATGGTGTTGTCCGTCACGCTGATGTTCTGCAATTCACCGTGGAAAGTCAGCCAGGGACCCGGCATGTCGGTGAACGAGTTGCCCGACACCTGGATGTCCCGGACTGCTGCGTTGCCGTCGTAGTAACCGGTTTGGATCCCGTTGGGCGAACCCCAAAAGGTGTTGTTTTCCACCGTGATGTTGTGGATGGAGTGCTTCCCGACGGCCAGCTGCAGGCCGGAACCATGCGGGCCCCCGCGGACACGGTTGTTCCTGTACACCACGTCATGGACTTCGGCGCCGATCGATTGGGCCACCAGGCCGTCGTCGCCATCAGCTCCTTGTCCCTGGTCCACAGTGTTGCCTTCCACCACGCCGCCGTGGGAGTCGGTGATGTGGATGCCGTCCAACTGGTCATAGGAGCCGCTGCTGGTTGCAACGGTCTGGTTGTTGCGGACACAGAAGTCGCTGCTGGCCACTACCGCGATGGAATAGGTGAAGGGGTTTCTGGTTAGGACACCCTCCACCAGTGCGTTCTTGGAGTGCCGGACGTCCACGAGGTATTCGGAGAGCCGTCCGGGGGCATTTCCATCCAGCTGGTCTCCGCTGTGGTCCGCGGTCAGCCCGGCGATGGTCACGTTGTTGGCACCATTGGTGGTTATGAGCGGATGCCCTCCGAAAGGACCCTTTGAGGACAGGAATCCGGGCCCGGCCTTCAATACTGTGGCCGCGCCTTGGCCCTTGAGTGCAACGTTGGATTTGAGCACCAACGGCTTGTCCAGCATGAACGTTCCCTCGGGAAGCTGGAGAACAGCCCCTCCGTCCTTCGCCGCGGCGTCAATCGCCTTTTGCAGCGAGCGCGAGGTGTCTTCCGGATCCTTGTAGCCACCCACAACGTACTGGGTAACCTTTGTGGCTTGGCTTCCGGGGGCACTGCAATAGCCGGGCTCTGCGGGCCCCGTGCTTGGTTTGGCTGCCAGGGCCACTACTCCCAGGCTCGCCACGGCCACGACGGCGACCCCCACGGCTACCTTGGCGGCGGCGGATTTCATGGGATCACCTTATCCTGCGTTTATGGCATCTTTTCCTGCCGGCGCGATGGCGGGCAGTGCATGTCGAACGGGCCGGCGAAACGCTATGGCAACAGGAACCGAACGGTAAGACAATGGGCTCGTGGCCCGTCCTCACTCCGAAGGCAGCGGCGACACCATGAACGATGCCGCCCGCGCGATACAGCGTGTCTACCTGACACTCACCTTGGGCAACACGATCGCGGCATCCTTCATCTGGGGCATCAACACCCTTTTCCTGCTGGATGCTGGACTGAGCAACCTTGAGGCTTTCGCCGCGAACGCGTTCTTCACTGCGGGCATGGTCCTGTTCGAGGTGCCCACCGGTGTAGTTGCCGATGGGTGGGGTCGGCGTACTTCGTTCCTGCTGGGCACCATGACGCTCGCCTCGTCCACTTACCTCTACTACGTCCTCTGGCAGATCTCCGCACCGTTCTGGATGTGGGCGGTGGTGTCGGTGCTGTTGGGGCTTGGCTTCACGTTTTTCTCCGGGGCAGTTGAAGCCTGGCTGGTGGACGCCCTGCGGTATTCGGGATACGAAGGCGGCCTGGAAACCGTCCTGGGCCGCGGGCAGATGGCGCAAGGAATCGCTATGCTGGTCGGCTCAGTGGCGGGGGGTGTCATTGCGCAGGCCACGGACCTTGGCGTGCCGTTCCTGCTGAGGGTCCTGGTACTCGTTGCCATGTTCGCGGTCGCTTTCCGGTTGATGCACGACGTCGGGTTCTCACCCGAGCGCTCCGCCCGCCCGTTGGAAGCCACGCGGACGGTGTTGTCGGCGTCGATCGAAAACGGTTTGAAAAACCGCCCCGTCCGGTACGTGATGCTCGCTGCTCCCTTCACTGCCGGCGTCGGGATTTACGTTTTCTATGCTTTGCAGCCCTTCCTGCTTGAGCTGTTCGGCGATCCAAAGGCTTACTCGATTGCAGGGCTCGCGGCCGCGATCGTTGCCGGTTCGCAGGTTCTTGGGGGCTGGTTGGCACCGCATTTGCGAGGCATGTTCCACAGGCGCACTTCGGTGCTGATCCTGACCGGCGTCATCGGTGGGGCGATCCTGCTGGCCTTGGGGTTTACCAGCTTGTTCTGGGTTGCCTTGCTGCTGCTGGCGCTTTGGGCGGTCATGGGTTCGGCGGCCCTTCCGGTGCGGCAGGCGTACGTCAATGACATGATCCCGTCCAAGCAGCGCGCTACGGTCTTGAGCTTTGATTCCCTGATGGGTTCCAGCGGAGGCGTCGTGGTCCAACCGCTCCTGGGCCGCAGCGCGGACCTTTACGGCTATCCCGCGTCGCTGGCGATTGCCGGTGTCATCGAGTTGCTGGCCGTCCCGTTCCTTCTCGCCAGCCGCAAGCAAGCTCCTGCAGCCGACCGCGCCACGACGTCGCCGCCGGGCCACAGCGGACCGGAGCCCACGGGTTCGGACCGGGGCGTGGTGGCCTAGATAGAGTCCGACGGCGACGCGTCGATTTAGTGCGGCCCGCGTCGGTGCAGTGCGGTACGTCGGCGGCTCAATGCAGCACGTCGGTGCAGTGCAGTGAGCCAGCGCAGTGAGCCGGTGCCGTCAGCCAGCCCTGTGCGTCAGTCCGGTGGCAGGGGCGCCAGTAGAGCGTCTTTGAGCCCCGGCGACAGACCTTGGGGTACGTCCAGATCAACTGCCAAAGCCAGCAATGCCCTGCTGAAGTAGTTGCGGGCGGCCGCAGCCAGCGTAATATCGACAATCTCGCGATCGCTGAACCCTGCGTCGCGCAGGCGGAGGGTGTCGTCGTCGGACATGGCGGACGGCTCCGTGCTGAGCTTCACCGCGTAATCCATCATGGCCACTTCTTCCGGTGGCAATCCCGCCGTTCGGTAGTCGCGGGCGATCGCCGCCAGTTCTTCTTCGTCGATAATCGCCAGGGTCTTCTTCCCGTGCGCGAGGCGGCAGTGGGAAGATCCGATGGCTTGGGCAGCGGCCAAGGTGACAAGCTCATAGCGCCTGAGCCCGAGGGAGGAACCTATGGCGCGCGCCAGCGACGCCCACGCCTCGTAGGCCTCGGGGTTGAGGCTTACAGCTTTGGTGTGGCTGGGAACGTAGCCCAGGGACTTGAGGTCGGATTGGTAAATGTCAGCCGTCCGGCCGGTGGCCTCAGCTTCCGAGGGTACGTTAAGGATGGACATGGCCGATATTCTGGCCCTCGACCGGACAGTTGTAAATGCCTGGATTACTGAACCGTTTACCTGCGCCCCGAGGCGTGCCGGACGCAGAAGGGAGTCCAAGGGCGGGCTTCCAAGCGACCCTCGGGTATTTCCTCCCCGCAAACGGCACATCGGCCGTAGGTACCGGCGTCAATGCGGGCCAACGCCGCCTCGATTTGCTCCAATCCCCCACGGCTTTGCTCCATGAGGGCCCCGGCCTGTGACAGTTCGAACGCTATGGTGCTGCCTTCGGGGTCATGCTCGTCGTCCACATTGGAGTCCACCCGGGCGGCGCTTACCGAGCGGATGTCGCCGCGAAGGGAGTCCAGGAGGGTGAGCTTTTGCTCCTTCTCCCGGTTCAATATCGCGCGGAACCGCTCAGCATCCACCATGGTTCAGAGATCTACGGTGTCGCTCTCCCCGACACTCATCCGGGAGTTCGTCACTTTGGACTTGACCCACTGCAGGACGGTCGCGGCCGTACCGCCGGGACTGGTCCAGTATTCCGCGGAGTCGGAATCCACGCGAAGCAGGCAGGCCTCGGGAGTTTCCGGTCCGTCCGGGAACCATGCTTCAGCGGCCTGGCTCCACTGCTGGCGGATCTTCGCCCGGTCCGTTACGACCTCCGCTGTTCCAGCCACGGAGACCCACTCGGTCCTCCGGCCAAAGGATACGTTGACCCGGGCATCTGCCTTCACGTGCGCCACCTGGGATGTCCCGAGAGAAGTCAGGAACCACAGGTCGCCGTCTTCCTGGACCTCCTGAACGGCAAGGGGCCGGCTGACGAGCACTCCGGACTCATTGATGGTGGTGAGCATCCCGATTCTGGAGTCGTTGATGATTTCCGTGACCTTGCTGATGCCGTGTTCTTCAGTCATGTTCGCCTCGTTTCCTCTGGTCAGGGAAGGTCCCCACGTCAGCCTATTAGTAAGTTGCCTTATTTTCTAGCCGGAGGTGGGCCCTCCAAGACCGTGGGGATGTACTCCAACAACTGGGACCGACCATCAAAAGTCCTGCTGTTAATCAACTCAAGGGCAACGTCCGGGTAGCCGTCATAGATCCTTTCGCTTCCGGTCCGGCCCGTGATCACGGGGAAGATAACAAGCCGGAACCGGTCCACGAGCCCGGCGGTCAGCAGGGACCTGGACAGGCTGAGGCTGCCCAGCGTCGACAACGTCCCTGTACGGGTGCGTTTCATCTCCCGAACGGCCTCCACGGCATCGCCGCGAATCAACTCGCAATGTGGCCAGGCAAGGGGCTCTTGCAGGGTAGAGGAGAAGACGACCTTCCGCATGTCAGCCAAGCCACCCAGGCTGGCGCCTTCATCTTCGGAGAACGCGGCAGAGTCGTCCACCGCCTGCTGGGACAGTCCAGCCATCACCCTGTAGGTATTCGCTCCCATGAGGGTGGTGAAATCCTTCTTTCCCTCTTCTTCGAGCCAGGCAAGGTATTCCGGTCCTTCAAGGCCCCACCAGCCCGGCCAACCCTCGCCGGAGGCGTAGCCGTCCAAACTGATGATCAGGTCCACCATTAACTCTGCGCCGGACTTTTCGTTTGCTTCACTCATAATTGGCTCCTTGTGCATCTGCATGTGCCGTTGCGACCCGCCTTCGCGGCGCCCGCCGATCCGCTGCGACCCGCCTTGCCGGGGCTCACCAATCCAGACGCGGCTACCATCCGGAGGCGGCCATGCTATCGCCGTGCCAACGCGTGCTCAAGGGTCACCGCCTGGTGCAGCAGGCTATGGTCCACACCGCTGATCGTTGCTAGCGTGTCGCCCATGACTCCGTCCAAGACCCCGGCCGAGATTCTTACGATCGATGATGTGGACGTCCGCGTCTCCAGTCCGGACAAGCTGGTCTTCCCGGAGCCGGGACTCACCAAACTGGACCTTGTCCGGTACTACCTGTCGGTTGCCGAAGGCGCACTCCGTGGAGCCGGCGGGCGGCCCATGGTCCTCAAGCGCTTCCCCAAGGGCATCGACGCGGAGCCGTTCTTCCAGAAGCGCGTTCCGGAGAACCACCCACCCTTCATCGACACCGCAACACTGCATTACTCCTCCGGCACTTCGGCCGAGGAAGCCGTGATACGGGACGCCGCCGGTCTCGCGTGGGTGGTGAACCTTGGCTGCCTTGACCTCAACCCCCATCCCGTGCGGGCCGAAGACCTCGACCACCCCGACGAACTCCGGATCGACCTTGATCCGATGCCGGGCGTGGACTGGAAACAAATAGTGGATGTCGCCTACGTGGCTCGGGAGGTGCTGGACGACGTCGGACTGGTTGGCTGGCCCAAGACCAGTGGCTCCCGCGGACTCCACATCATGGTCCGGATAGCGCCGGACCATGACTACCGGCAGGTCCGGCTGGCTGCCGAAACCCTCGCGCGCGAAGTCGGGAACCGGGCGCCCGGGCTGGCCACGGCCCGGTGGTGGAAAGAGGAACGGGGCGAGAGCGTATTTGTTGACTTCAACCAGAACGCCAAAGACCGCACCGTGGCCTCCGCCTACTCCATCAGGCCCCTGCCGGACGCCAGGGTCTCCACGCCACTGACGTGGAAAGAACTAGCAACCATCCGGCCGGACCAGTTCACAGTCCTCACCGTCCCTGGCAGGTACAAGGACATCGGCGATCCCCACGATGGCATCGACCAAGCCCCGGGAAACCTGGAGGGCCTCCTCGCGCTCGCGGAGGAATTGGGCCCGGCGGAAAAGGCACCCAGGGCAGGCGACGGGTCCGGACGCCGGAAATCGACCATGCCGCTCATCGAAGTAGCCCGGACCAAAACCAAGCCGGAAGCCCTCGAAGCCCTGGAGGAGTGGAAAGCCAACCACGCGGACGTCGTTCCCGAGTTGCATCCGGCGGACGTCCTGGTGGATGGGATGCGCGGCTCAAGCTCGCTCTGGTACCGCGTTCGGGTGAACCTCCAGCATGTCCCCGAGGACAAGCGGCCACAGCAGGAGAAGCTGATCGCTGACTACGATCCGTGGGCGGGCAAGGAGTGGTCCGGCGGACCGGAGAGGTAAGCCCCCGGCCCGCCGGAACCAGGGTCCTAGCGGCGCGGAATGTTGCGGAGGTTGCTGCGGGCCATGCTGACGGCCTCCCCCGCTCCGCGGTTCAGCACCACCTTGGACATGGCCGTGGCGAAACCGATGACCTGCGAGCCGGAGATCTTCGGAGGGATGGACAGCGCCTGCGGATCGGTGATCAGTTCCACGAGTGCGGGGCCGGGATGTGCGAACGCTTCCCGGTAGGCTGACTCAATGTCTGCCGGGTCCGTCACCCGCACCGCGTGAAAACCGAGTGCTTTGGCCACAGCGGCATAGTTGGCATCCGGGACGTCCACCCCGAAGTCGGGCAGGCCATCCACCAGCATCTCCAGTTTCACCATGCCCAACGTGGAGTTGTTGAACACGACCACCTTCACGGGCAACTTGTGGGCAGCCACGGTGATGAGTTCACCCAGCAGCATGGACAGTCCCCCGTCGCCGGAGACCGACACCACCTGGCGGCCCGGATAGGCCAATTGCGCTCCAATGGCGTGCGGGAGGGCATTGGCCATGGAACCGTGAAGGAACGACCCAATCAGCCGGCGGGTCCCCAAAGGGTTGATGTAGCGCGCCGTCCACACATTGCACATGCCGGTGTCCGCAGTGAAGATCGCATCCTCGGCGGCCACCTGGTCCAACAACGACGCCGCGTATTCCGGGTGGATGGGCTGTTTCTTCTCCACCTTCCGCGTGTAGGCTCCCACAGCCTTGTTCATCAAGCGGTCGTGTTTCTTGAGCATCTGGTCCAGAAAGCGGCGGCTCGACTTCGGCTTCACCAGGGGCAGGAGCGCAGTGAGGGTGGGGAGCACATCACCCTGGACGGCGATGTCGACGTCGGTCCGCCTCCCCAATCGCTGGGCGGCGCGGTCTACCTGCGCCGTGCGGGTCTCCGGAAGGAACTGGTCATAGGGAAAGTCGGTTCCCAGGAGGACCAGCAGGTCAGCGTCTTCAATGCCTTCGGCCGCGGCTCCGTAGCCGAGCAGTCCCGTCATGCCAATGTCGAACGGGTTGTCGTACTGGACAAAATCCTTGCCGCGCAGGGAATGCCCGATCGGAGCCTTCGCCAACTCAGCCAGGGCAATCAACTCGCTGTGTGCTCCCTCGACGCCCGCGCCGGCAAAAATGGCGACCTTGCCGGCGTCGTTGATGGCATCGGCGAGTTCCTGCACGCTGGCCGGATCCGGAACCAAACTGGCGGGGCGGAACGTCGCCGGAAGTGGCGTTGAAGCCGTGGCTTCCAGGCCCGCAATGTCACCGGGCAGAGTGACGACGGCGACGCCCCTCAACGCGACGGCATTTTGGATGGCGCTATGCATGACGCGCGGCGCCTGGTCGGTGGTGCTCACCAGTTCGGAGTACACCGAGCATTCGTTGAAGAGCCGGTCCGGGTGGGTCTCCTGGAAGAACCCGCTGCCTATTTGCTTGCTTGGGATGTGGGAGGCAATCGCCAGCACCGGGGCGCCGGTACGGTTGGCGTCATAGAGGCCATTGATCAGGTGGAGGTTGCCGGGGCCGCAGGAACCGGCACACACGGCCAGCTTTCCGGTGAGTTGCGCTTCGGCCGCTGCGGCGAACGCGGCAGCTTCTTCATGCCGGACGTGGATCCAATCGATACCCCCTTGGGCGGAGCCGCCGGTCTGCCGGACAGCATCGACGAGGGGGTTGAGGCTGTCGCCCACGATCCCGTAGATACGCTGCACTCCGGCAGCTTGGAGTTGTTCGATGAGTTGGGTTGCAAGCTCTTTGGCCATAGTGCTCCTCCTCGCCAGCGCTACTTCTTCTCGGTCAGGGCCGAGGCTTTATGCGCCGCACGGGCACCGGTCTTGTCCGACTCCACGATGTATTGCGGCTCATCCTCGCTGGCCCGGTGCGTGTTGCCTTCGAGTTCGAAGTCGGACGTCTTCTTCTCGACGATTTTCCCGTGCGTCGCGCCCTGGGACGTGTTCCATTCGACGTGCGTGCCTTTGCTTAGCGTCATGGCTGCTCCTTGCGTCTGGAGGGCAACCGCCCTTTCAGGCGGACCCGGGTGTCCAGCCATAGTAAGCACGTTGGGCCCTTGACACCTTCCCGCAGATGAGCCAGAGTGATCGTATACGATTTCATACTCGATGAGGAGTGGGTTTGGAACAGGTCACATCGGACACCCTGGCGGCAGCGCGCAAGGTGATTGCGGTCCACATCAACTACCCCAGCCGGGCTGCGCAGCGTGGGCGGACTCCGGCGCAACCGTCGTACTTCCTGAAGCCGCCGTCGTCGTTGTCCCTGGGTTCCCCCGACGCTCCCGGCACCGTTGAACGCCCTGCCGGCTGTGAGCTGCTCGGTTACGAGGGCGAGATCGCACTGGTGATCGGCAAAGCTGCCCGCCGCGTTGGCTTGGAGGATGCGTGGAGCCACGTTGCCGCCGTCACGGCTTCCAACGACCTCGGCGTGTACGACCTTCGCTACGCGGACAAGGGTTCCAACCTCCGCTCCAAGGGCGGTGACGGCTTCACGCCCGTTGGCCCGGCGCTCATCCCGGCAGACGCCGTCGACCCTTCCAAACTGCGCATCCGCACGTGGCATAACGGTCAGCTGGTCCAGGACGACACCACCGAGGACCTCCTCTTCCCCTTCGCGCAGCTCGTCGCGGACCTCTCCCAGCTGCTGACGCTCGAGGAGGGCGACATCATCCTCACCGGCACCCCCGCCGGAGCTTCCGTGGCTGTCCCGGGGGACGTCGTCGAAATTGAGGTCACCGGAGGTGATTTCAGCACCGGCCGCCTCACCACCAAGGTGACGGAAGGTACGACGCCGTTCGCGGACTTTGGTGCCGGCCCCAAGACCGATGACACGCAGCGGGAAGAGGCCTACGGTTCCCGCGAAGCCGCCGGGCTGGCACCCGCGGAGCCGGCGGCTGCCGCGAGTGTGCTGACGCCGGAGTTAAAGGCGAAGCTCGAATCGGTGGCCACCGCTACCCTGTCGTCGCAGCTTCGCAAGCGCGGGTTGAACAACGTCAGCATCGACGGCTTGCAGGCCACCCGCCCGGACCGCAAGGTGGTGGGTTTGGCCCGGACGCTGCGCTATGTACCCAACCGTGAGGACCTTTTCAAGACCCACGGCGGTGGCTTCAACGCCCAGAAACGCGCGATCGATTCGGTGAATGAAGGCGAAATCCTGGTCATGGAAGCCCGCGGAGAAAAGGGCACCGGAACAGTGGGGGACATCCTCGCACTGCGGGCCCAGGTCCGTGGAGCCGCGGCGATCATTACCGACGGCGGTGTCCGCGACTACTCTGCCGTGGCGGACCTGGACATGCCGACATACTTCGCGAACCCGCACCCGGCCGTGCTCGGACGCCGGCACATCCCGTGGGACACCGACATCACCATTGCCTGCGGCGGCGCCACTGTGCAGCCGGGCGACATCATCGTTGCCGATTCCGACGGGATCCTGGTCATTCCCCCGGCCATCGCCGAGGAACTCGTGGACGACTGCATCGCCCAGGAAAAGGAAGAAGTCTTCATCTTTGAGATGGTCAAGCAAGGCAACAGCGTGGATGGTCTTTACCCCATGAACAAGGAGTGGCAGGCCCGCTACGCCGAATGGCTGTCCCTGCAAGCCACGGAAGGAGCCCACGGTGACTGAAACCGCCGTCGGGAGCAAATCCCAGCAAGCGTATGAGGCCGTGAAGGCCCGGATCGTCGAGGGCGCCTACACCCCCGGCTACCGGCTGGTGCTGGCCAAGATCGCCGAAGACCTGGGCTTCAGCGTGGTCCCTGTCCGCGAAGCCATCCGCCGGCTGGAGGCCGAAGGCCTGGTGAAGTTCGAACGGAACGTCGGCGCGACGGTCTCCGGGATCGACCCCACCGAGTACCTGTACACGATGCAGACCCTGAGCATCGTGGAAGGTGCGGCCACCGCGTTGTCCGCACCGCTGATTGATCCGGCCACGATCGCCCGCGCCCGTGCAGTGAATGCCGAGATGCGCGAGTGCCTGGAACACTTTGACCCCGTCCGCTTCACCGCCCTGAACCAGGACTTCCATTCCGTCCTGTTCGAGCACTGCCCCAACCCGCACATTCTTGACCTGGTCCACCGCGGCTGGAACCGGCTGGCGTCCCTGCGCTCATCCACGTTCCGGTTCGTGCCCGGCCGGGCCCAGGAATCGGTGCGTGAACACGAGGCCCTGCTCCAACTCATCGAGTCCGGAGCAGACGCCGACACCATCGAGAAAGCTGCCCGCCAACACCGCGCCGCCACCCTCGACGCCTACCTCGCCCACGCCGTATCCAGTTAGGAACTCAACGATGACGACCTCCACCGAAACCACCAAGCACTACGTTCCCGAGGACCTGCCCACCCATATCCAGCACTACATCAACGGCGAGTTCGTTGACTCCGTCTCCGGGAAGACCTTCGACGTGCTGGACCCGGTGTCCAACCAGAACTACGCCACCGCCGCCGCGGGCCAGAAGGAAGACATCGACCTCGCCGTCGCCGCAGCGCGCGAAGCGTTCGTCAACGGTCCCTGGCCGAAGATGAAGCCCCGCGAGCGTGCCCGGGTGCTGAACAAGATCGCCGACGCCGTCGAGGCGCAGGAAGCCCGCCTCGCCGAGCTCGAGACGTTCGATACCGGCCTGCCGATCACCCAGGCCAAAGGCCAGGCACTCCGGGCGGCGGAGAACTTCCGTTTCTTCGCGGACCTGATCGTGGCCCAGTTCGACGACGCGATGAAGGTCCCCGGCTCGCAGATCAACTACGTCAACCGCAAGCCGATCGGCGTCGCCGGCCTGATCACGCCGTGGAATACCCCGTTCATGCTCGAGTCGTGGAAGCTCGCTCCGGCCTTGGCCACCGGCAACACCGTGGTCCTGAAGCCAGCAGAGTTCACGCCGCTCTCGGCGTCCTTGTGGGCGCAGATTTTCAAGGACGCCGGCCTGCCCGACGGGGTGTTCAACCTGGTCAACGGCCTGGGTGAGGAAGCCGGTGATGCGTTGGTGAAGCACCCGGACGTTCCGCTGATCTCCTTTACCGGCGAGACCACCACCGGCCAGACGATCTTCCGCAACGCTGCAGAGAACCTCAAGGGCCTGTCCATGGAACTCGGCGGCAAGTCCCCGTGCGTCGTGTTCGCCGACGCCGACCTGGACGCCGCGATCGATTCGGCCCTGTTCGGCGTGTTCTCGCTCAACGGCGAACGCTGCACCGCCGGCTCCCGCATCCTGGTGGAACGCGCCATCTACGACGAATTCTGCGAAAAGTACGCCGCCCGGGCCAAAAACATCGTTGTCGGCGATCCCCACGATCCCAAGACCCAGGTGGGTGCGCTCGTCCACCCCGAGCACTACGACAAGGTGGCCTCCTACGTGGAGATCGGCAAGTCCGAAGGCCGGCTCCTGGCCGGCGGCGGCAGGCCCGACCACCTGCCCGAAGGCAACTACATCGCACCCACCGTGTTTGCCGACGTCGCACCTGACGCGCGGATCTTCCAGGAGGAAATCTTCGGTCCCGTCGTGGCCATCACCCCGTTCGAGAACGACGACGAAGCCCTCGCCCTGGCGAACAACACCAAGTACGGCCTGGCCGCCTACATCTGGACGCAGAACCTGACCCGGGCGCACAACTTCTCCCAAAACGTCGAGGCCGGCATGGTGTGGCTCAACAGCCACAACGTCCGCGACCTGCGCACCCCGTTCGGCGGCGTCAAAGCCTCCGGCCTGGGCCACGAGGGCGGCTACCGCTCGATCGACTTCTACACCGACCAGCAAGCCGTGCACATCACCCTCGGCTCCGTCCACACCCCCAAATTCGGAGACACGCCCAAGTCCGGCGCCTAGCACCCAACCAGGTCGCAATAGAGCGCGTTTTCAGCCCTCAAAGCGCGCACAAATGCGACCCAGTTGGGTACCCACAACCATCCTTTCGACGAAGAAAGACCATCATGACTACTCCCTTCACCGGCCCCATCCCCACCCCGACCGTTCCGGCTCCGGACATCGTCCGCTGCGCCTACCTCGAACTCGTGGTCACGGACCTGGAAAAGTCGCGGGCGTTCTACGTGGATCTCCTTGGCCTGCACGTCACCGAGGAAGACGAGAACACCATCTACCTCCGTTCCTTCGAGGAATTCATCCACCACAACCTCGTCCTGCGGAAGGGCCCGGTGGCCGCGGCGGCCGCGTTCGCCTACCGGGTGAAGTCCCCCGCCGAGGTGGATGCCGCCGAGGCCTACTACCGTGAACTCGGCTGCCGGGTGGAACGGCGCAAGGAAGGCTTCACCAAGGGCGTGGGCGATTCCGTCCGCGTGGAGGATCCGCTGGGCTTCCCGTACGAGTTCTTCTTCGAGGTTGACCACGTTGAACGCCTCACCCAGCGCTACGATCTGTACTCCGCGGGCGAACTGGTCCGCCTGGACCACTTCAACCAGGTCACCCCGGATGTTCCGCGCGGCCGCAAGTACCTCGAGGACCTGGGCTTCCGGGTCTCGGAAGACATCAAGGATTCCGACGGCGTCACGTACGCCGCGTGGATGCACCGCAAGCAGACTGTGCATGACACCGCCCTGACCGGTGGCAACGGACCCCGCCTGCACCACATCGCGTTCTCCACCCACGAGAAACACAACATCATCCAGATCTGCGACAAAATGGGTGCCCTGCGCATCAGCGACCGCATCGAACGCGGCCCCGGACGCCACGGCGTCTCCAACGCCTTCTACCTCTACATCCTGGACCCGGACGGCCACCGGGTGGAGATCTACACCCAGGACTACTACACCGGCGACCCGGACAACCCCACCGTCACCTGGGACGTCCACGACAACCAGCGCCGTGACTGGTGGGGCAACCCCGTGGTCCCGTCCTGGTACACCGAGGCCTCCCTGGTCCTGGACCTCGACGGCAACCCCCAGCCGGTCATTGAACGTGAAGAGAAGTCTGAAATGGCAGTCACGGTTGGGGCCGATGGTTTCTCCTACACCCGCCCCGACGAGGCCACCGGAGCCGAAGGATTCAAACTGGGAGCGCAGGTCTGAGGATGTTGGATGCCCGGACAATCGAAGCCATTGCCGACGAGCTCGTCGAGGCGGGCAGGAACCGCAAACCGGTCCCACGCCTGACCGCGCGCTATCCGGAGATGACGGTTGAAGATTCCTACGCCGTGCAGAAGCTGTGGCGGCAACGTAACGAAGAAGCCGGCCGCACGCTGGTGGGGCGAAAGATCGGCCTCACGTCCAAGGCCATGCAGGCCGCCACCGGCATCACCGAACCGGACTACGGAGCGATCTTCGATGACATGGTCTTCGAAACCGGCTGCTCCGTGGAGTGGGACCGGTACACCCACCCGCGGGTGGAGGTGGAACTTGCGTTCGTGCTCAAGGACGGCCTCAAGGGACCCGGCTGCACCATCTTCGATGTCCTCAACGCCACAGACTACGTGGTTCCTGCCCTGGAGATCCTGGACTCCAGGATAGAAATGGAGGGCCGGACCATCGTGGACACGATCTCGGACAACGCTGCCATGGGCGCCATGGTGATCGGCGGGCGCCCCGTGAAGCCCGACGCCGTCGACCTGCGCTGGGTCTCGGCCATCCTCTACAAGAACCAGACCGTGGAAGAAACCGGAGTGGCAGCCGGCGTCCTGGACCACCCGGCCAACGGGGTCCATTGGCTGGCCAACAAGATCGCCGCCCACGGCGACTCCATGAAAGCCGGCGACATCATCCTCGCCGGCTCCTTCACCCGCCCCCTGTGGGTATACAAAGGCGATACCGTCCACGCCGACTACGGACCCTTGGGAGTTGTGACATGCCACTTCAGCTAGACCCCCGGTTCTACACAGTCCTCCGGGAATCGGACCGCCCCCTGGTGGGAATGTGGGTATGCTCCGGCAGCCCGTTGGTGGCCGAAATCTGCGCCGGCTCCGGCCTGGACTGGCTCCTGATAGACGCCGAACACAGCCCCAACGGCCTCGAATCAATCCTCGCCCAGCTCCACGCCACCAGCGGCTACCCGATCCAGGTCATGGTCCGCCCTCCCGTCAACGACACCGTGGTGATCAAGCAATATCTGGACCTCGGCGTTCAGAACCTCATGATTCCCATGGTCAACTCCGCTTTCGAAGCAGCCGCCGCGGTGGCCGCCGTCCGTTACCCGCCGCACGGGGTCCGGGGCGTCGGCTCCGCCCTGGCCCGATCGGCGCGCTGGAACCGCATCCCGGACTACCTCGCCACAGCTTCGGCGAGCATCAGCCTTACGGTCCAGATCGAATCCGAGGCGGCAGCATCTGCCGTCGAAGAAATCCTCGCCGTCGATGGTGTGGACGGGATCTTCCTTGGCCCCTCCGACCTCGCCGCCTCGATGGGCCTGCTGGGACAGCAGGAAAATCCCCTGGTGAGGGCCGTCGTCGAGCATTGCCTTGAAGCCGCCAAAGCGGCAGGCAAACCGGCCGGCGTGAACGCCTTCAACGAAGCAACAGCAAGGTCCTACCTCGACGCCGGCGCCTCGTTCGTGCTGGTAGGCGCCGACGTCTCGGTCTTGGCCCGGGCCTCGGAGGGGTTTGCGGAGAAGTTCATTAGCTAGCAGCCGCCGGTGGCGCGGCGCATGCCCCGCCACCGGGCTGGATGCATAAACCTAGGACCGCTGTTCGTCCGGCAAGGTCTCCGGATCAACATTTGGCCGCCACTGGCTGGGCGGGTTGATGACGAACCTGCGGCCGCTGATGTCCGACGGCGTCACCCTCACCAGGATGTCCTTGCTGCCCGGTTGCCACGGGGCAAGTCCCGAGTCCACGGCTTCCTGGATTTCGTTCGGGTCCGAGACGAACTCGGCACTGCCCTTGAGGATCACGCTCCAGGCAATGGTTCCGTAGCTGTTGAAACCGTCTGCCTCAAGTGCAACGCGTGACGCGCCCCGTAGAGCGGCCTCCTTGGTGCCTTCCCCGATGCGGAAAATGATCGTTCCGTAATTGGAGACGAAGTTAATGGGAAAGATCTCCGGATTTCCATCGATGACAAGGCCGATCCTGCAGACCGATGTGGATTGCAGATACTTCCAGCAGTCATGGACGCTGAGCTCTTTGGTGTCTTGTACTGAAGCAGTGTTCTCCATGGCGTTGAGCCTAGTGCTTGAATTCCGGACTGAGTAGGGTTTGACGTCGCGATTCACCTAACGCCGACGGCGGATGGTCACCGATATGGCAACCACCCGCCGTCGTGAGTCCCCTGGAAGCAGGCGACGCTAAGCTGACGTTCCCGCAGCCGGGAACCGCTCCCAGGCCCTGTGCGTGGACAGGAGCTCCTGGAGGGCAGGGATCACAGCGCCCGGATCATCCCCGGCCACGATCCCCGGAGCGTCCTGGGGTATGCCCGCAGCATCGAGGCAGGAGGCTCCTGAACCCCACGCACCGATTGCCTTGCCGTGGCGGAAGGCTTCCGAGGCCATAAGCACGACGCGGGGGTCCACCGCGGCTCCGGGCTCCCCCGCCTTGGCGTCCCGACCGGGCATGGCGTCCGGAGCCGGCGAAGCCCCGCCTACCAGGACGAGGGCGTCGAACTCGGTGGACCGCGCCGTCAGATAGGTCCGCTGGACCGTCAAGGCAGGACCGTCGTCCGCTCGGAGGTGGCCACCCACCGGCGCAACAAGCAACGGTACGATGCCCTCTGATTCCAGCGCTTCACGGGCCGCAGCGACCAGCGAAAGATCGCTGCCTGCGTCGGCCACAATCCCCACTACGCGGCCTGCGACGGGCCATGTGCCGCCCAACTGGGACAGCGCCGGGCTGGGCTCGGAGTCGGGGACATCCACCGTGGCGCCGGGAACCGGCATGCCAAGGCCTTTGGCGACGGCCTCGCACAGTCCGGCGTCGATGTTGGCCAACGCCATCAACTGCCGCTCCCGGACAGCAGCTTCATAGCATTTGCCGAGCTCGAAAGTGTAGGCCTGGATGATGTGGTCCTGCTCCACCGGTGTCATGCTCCGGAAGAACAACCGGGCCTGGCTGTAGTGGTCATCGAAGGATGCAGGGTTGCGGCGCTCCTTGATGGCCTCAGCGATTTCTTCGGGAACCTCCACGAACGCACCGACGTCCTGCCCCGCCATGAACGGGCATCCGCCATCAAGTGAGTTCGGGTGGTAGGGAGCCACGCCGGAGTGGACCGCCGTCTGGTGCATCCCGTCACGGAGCATGTCGTTGACCGGAGCGTGCGGCCGGTTGATGGGCAGCTGCGCGAAGTTCGGCCCGCCCAGCCTGGAGATCTGGGTGTCCAGGTAGGAGAAGAGCCGCACTTGGAGCAGCGGATCATTGGTCACATCGATTCCGGGCACCAGGTGTCCCGGGTGGAAGGCGACCTGCTCCGTCTCGGCAAAGTAGTTGGTGGGATTGGCGTTCAGGGTCATCAGGCCGATCGGCTGGACCGGGGCGAGTTCCTCCGGGATGAACTTGGTGGGGTCCAGGAGGTCGATGCCCTCGAACATTTGGTCCTCGGTGTCCGGGAACGCCTGGATGCCCAATTCCCACTGGGGATAGGCACCCGCCTCAATGGCATCGGCCAAGTCCCGGCGATGGAAGTCGGGGTCCATGCCGTTGATGATCTGGGCTTCCTCCCAGACCAGTGAATGGACACCCTGCTTGGGCTTCCAGTGGAACTTGACCAGCGTGGTTTCGCCATCTGCGTTCACCAACCGGAAGGTGTGGACACCAAACCCCTCCATGGTCCGGTAGGACCGCGGAATGCCGCGGTCGGACATGTTCCACAGGGTGTGGGCCTGGGCTTCGGTGTGCAGTGAGACGAAGTCCCAGAAGGTGTCATGGGCACTCTGGGCCTGCGGGATCTCCCGGTCCGGGTGGGGCTTGGCAGCGTGCACGATGTCCGGGAACTTGATGCCGTCCTGGATGAAGAAGACGGGGATGTTGTTGCCTACGAGGTCGTATGTGCCCTCATCCGTATAGAACTTCGTCGAGAATCCGCGGGTGTCGCGGACAGTATCCGCCGAACCCCGTGAACCCAGTACGGTGGAAAACCGCACGAAGACCGGCGTTTCGACGTCGGCCGCCAGGAAGCCGGCCTTGGTCACTTTCGAGGCCGTGCCGTAGGAACGGAAGACGCCGTGTGCGCCGGCTCCACGGGCATGGACTACGCGCTCCGGGATCCGTTCGTGGTCAAAGTGCGTGATCTTTTCGCGCAGGTGGTGGTCCTGCAGCAGGGTGGGCCCGCGCGAACCCGCTTTGAGTGAGTGGTCCGTGTCGGCGAGCCTCAGCCCCTGGGCAGTTGTCAGGTATTGGCCGGACTGGGCCCGGGCGTTTGCCGGCGCACCTGTGGGGCTACCCGTGGGCGAGACAGCCTCGGGCGCCTGCTGGTCGGGCTTGGGCGGCAAAGGTTCACGGGGACCGGTTGGCTCTTCCACGCTTGCGGGCTCACTTGACGGAGCGCCGGGAATCCGGACGTTGTCTTCGTTTGGCACGATGGGTTCTCCTCGGGTTTGTGGCAAAGCCGGCAGCCCAGCTAAAAAGCTAAGCTTCCTTACTACCCTAGGGGTCCCCTGCCGGCACCGCAACGGAGCCACGCGGCGCGGAGCGGCCTTGGTGGCCGGTCAGCGCCCCACGTCAGCTCGCCGTGTAAGCTCCCCGACGTAAGCTCCCCGACAGATCAGTGATGAAGCTGCATCCGCTGGAGCACCGTGGCCGAGATTTCCTCCACCGACATCGTGGCCGAGTTCACGTACGGGATGTTGTTCGCCCGGTACATGTCCTCTGCGTTCCGGAGTTCAAAACTGCATTGCTGCAGCGAGGCATAGTTGCTGCCGGGGCGGCGCTCCTGGCGGATCTGGCTCAGCCGCACGGGTTGGGAGGTGAGGCCAAAGCACTTGTCCGCGAACGCCAGCAACGGTTTGGGCAACGACATCGTGTCGAAGTCTTCCTCCACCAGGGGGAAGTTCGCCGCGAGGATGCCGTGCTGCAATGCCAGATACATGGTGGTGGGGGTCTTGCCGCAGCGCGAAGGCGCTATGAGGATCAGCTCGGCACGCTCCAGCGCCCGCAGGGACTGGCCGTCGTCGTGCTCTATCGCGTACTCGACCGCGGCCATGCGGGACTGGTAGCGAACAGCGTCCCCGACGCCGTGCGCTTGCCCGGGAGCGCCGCTGGCGGCAGTGCCCAACGCGTCTTCCAATTGGCCGATGTGCGCGTCGAAGAGGTCGAAGAAGCGGCCTGCGCTCTGGGCGAGGACAGCACGCACCTCCGGATTGACCGTCGTCGAGAAAACCAGCGGCCGGGTGCCCGAAGCCGCCACCCGGTTGATGCCGTGGACCACCGCGCGGGCCTGTTCAACCGTGGTGATGAACGGGATGGTGCGGCGTTCCAAGCGGTGCGCCGGGAACTGCGTCAACAGCGTATTACCGAGGGTCTCGGCGGTGATGCCGGTGCTGTCGGAGAGAAAGAACACCGTGGGAGCGGGCGCGGAGCCCGCCCCCACGGCATGCGTATCCGTCATCTACAGCGCCGCGCGGTTACCCGTGCGTGCCAAGCGCAGCCACGTTTCCGTGACGGCGTCAGGGTTCAGGGAGATCGAACTGATTCCCTGCGCCAGCAGCCACTCCGCGAAGTCCGGGTGGTCGCTGGGACCCTGGCCGCAGATGCCCACGTACCGCCCCTTGGCCCGGCAGGCGCTGATGGCCATTTCCAGAAGCTTGGTGACAGCGGGGTTCCGCTCATCGAAGCCATCGGCCACCAGGGCTGAGTCGCGGTCCAGGCCCAGGGTGAGCTGGGTGAGGTCGTTGGAACCGATGGAGAACCCGTCGAAGTACTCCAGGAACTCATCGGCCAGCAGCGCGTTGGCGGGAAGTTCGCACATCATCACGATCTCCAGCCCGTTCTCGCCGCGGCGCAGGCCGTTCTCCGCCAGCAGGTCGATGACGCCGCGGGCTTCGTCCAGGGTCCGCACGAACGGAACCATGAGCTTGATGTTGCTCAGGCCCATCTGGTTCCGCACGTACTTGAGGGCCTCGCACTCAAGCTCGAACGCCTGCCGGAACGACTCCGACAAGTACCGGGAAGCGCCCCGGTACCCGATCATCGGGTTCTCTTCCTCGGGTTCGAACGCCGGGCCGCCGATCAGGTTGGCGTACTCGTTGGACTTGAAGTCCGAGAGCCGGATGATCACCGTTTCCGGCGCGAACGCGGCGGCAATCGTGGAGATGCCTTCGGCAAGGCGACGCACGTAGTAGTCCCGCGGTCCGTCGTAGGCCGCGATCTTCTCGCGGATCTGCCTGACGGTGAAATCGTCCAGGGACGCCGGGCGCGGAATGTCGCCGGCAACGGCCAGCAGGGCGTTGGGGTGGATGCCGATCTGGCGGTTGATGATGAATTCCAACCGGGCCAGGCCCACTCCATGGTGCGGGAGCCTGGCGAAGCTGAACGCCTGCTCCGGGGTGCCGACGTTCATCATGATCTTCACCGGTGCCTCGGGCATGGTCTCCAGGGACGTTTCCTGGAGGGTGTACTCGAGCAGCCCCTCGTACACCAGGCCGGCTTCACCTTCGGCGCAGGACACCGTCACCGGCGTTCCGTCCTTGAGGATCTGGGATGCGTACCCGGTTCCAACGACGGCGGGGATGCCCAGTTCGCGGGCGATGATGGCGGCGTGGCACGTGCGCCCGCCACGGTCCGTGACGATCGCGGCGGCTTTCTTCATGATCGGTTCCCAGTCAGGGTCGGTCATGTTCGCCACCAGGACATCGCCCTCCTGGAAGGAAGCCATCTGGTCGATGGAGGACAGGACGCGCACCTGCCCGGCACCGATCCGCTGGCCAATGGCGCGGCCTTCCACCAGCACGGTGGAACGCTCGGCGAGGGTGTAACGGGAGACGGAACCGGCCGCTTTGCGGGACTCCACCGTTTCCGGGCGGGCCTGCAGGATGTAGAGCTCACCGTCCACGCCGTCCTTGCCCCACTCGATGTCCATGGGCCGGCCGTAGTGCGCCTCGATGGCCATCGCGTGCCGGGCCAACTGCTCAACTTCGGCGTCATTCAGGCTGAACTTGCTCCGCAGGTCCGGCTGGACGGGGATGAAGTCCACTGTCCTGCCAACCTCGCGGGATTCGGTGTAGACCATCTGGATGGCCTTGTCACCCAGGCCGCGCTTCAGCACGGCCGGCCGGCCCGCAGCAAGGGCAGGCTTGTACACATAGAACTCATCCGGGTTCACGGCGCCCTGCACCACGGCTTCGCCAAGTCCGTACGACGAGGTAACGAACACGGCGTCATTGAACCCGGATTCGGTGTCCATGGTGAACATCACGCCGGATGCTCCGACGTCCGAACGGACCATGCGCTGCACGCCGGCCGACAACGCCACTTCCGAGTGGGTGAACCCGTGGTGGACGCGGTAGGCAATCGCGCGGTCGTTGTACAGCGAAGCGAAAACATCCTTGATGGCAACCAGGATGTTCTCAATGCCCCGGATATTAAGGAAGGTTTCCTGCTGGCCGGCAAAGGAAGCATCGGGAAGGTCTTCGGCCGTGGCGGACGAGCGCACAGCCCAGGACACATCGTCGCCATGCTCTGCGGTCAGGCGGTGGTATGCGGCGCGGATTTCCTCTTCGAAACCGGCCGGGAACGGTGTTTCACGGATCAAGTCACGGATCTGCTGGCCAACGCGGGCCAAAGCGGCCACGTCGCCGCTGTCCAGCCCCGCAATGATGGCCTCGATCCTGGCATCCAGGCCGGATTCGCTGAGGAAACGCCGGTAAGCGTCCGCCGTCGTGGCAAAACCGTCCGGAACTTTTACTCCCGCCGAGGCGAGGTTGCGAACCATTTCGCCGAGGGAAGCATTTTGGCCGCCAACCTGGTCAAGGTCGGACAAGCCAAGATCAGAAAACCAGAGAACGTCAGTCATAAATGGTGTCCTTCGTTGGGCACGCGCTGACAAGCGCTGAAAAATAGGGTGATGCAAGACTGTGGGGACCAGGCCCCCGGAAGCAAACTCATGTGATCAGCGCAACTTAACGCACACGTCATGAAGCGGACATGACTTGTTGCGTCGGGGGCCTGCCGGGTAAAGGGGAAAAGCCCGACGTCGGCACCCGGGGTGGGGTGCCGACGTCGGGCTTATTGCCGGTATTGCTTCCCGGAATTGTTACGCTCCGGCCCTGACCGCAGCAACGAAGTGTTCCGGCCAGGGTTGGGCCGACGTGGCGCCGGGCGGGACGTGGGCGGTGGTGACGGAGCCGAAGGCGGCAACCTCCCCCGCGTCCCTTGCCGCCCCGGCGGAATGGCCACGGACTTCGAACTCCATGGTCATGGAGGTCCGGCCCAGGGCCGCGATCCGCACTGTTGCGGTCACGCGCTGCCCGAACCACAGTTTCGCTTTGTAGTTGATGACCTGTTGGACCCGGGGTGCGCTGGGAAAGTAGTCCGGGAGGTCAAGATTCCGGAACAGCTCAGCCTCTGCGGACTCCACCCAGCGCAGGATTGCCGAATTGTGTTGGTGGCCGGAGGCATCGGTGTCCACCCATTCGACCATGCGCTCTACCTTTGCCTCCGGTCCCCCGTCCACGTACGTGTCTTCGCGGACCAGGCGCGCGTTATCGGGCACCGATTGCGGCATTTCGGCCGTCCGGGTCCTCTGCGGCCACGGGCTGCTCCGGCTGCGGCTTGGGAATCAGTGCGACAGCGACCGCCGCCAGGACCGCAATACCTGCGAAGATGGCGAAGTTGGCTTCGAAGGGAAGTTTCGACCCGGCAATCCAGCCACCGATCAATGGTCCGGAGATGGCACCGAGGCGGGCGAAGCTGAGGGCCCACCCCGTGGCCGTACCGCGGACCTTCGCCGGGTAGTAGTCGGCGATGTAACCGGTGAGGACCAGCGACGTGGAGATGGAGCCTATGCCGGCGAAGGCCACGAACAGCAGGTTCACCACCATGGTGTTGGGGAACACCAGGAGCATGATGCCCAGGCCGCCGAGGATGTAGAAGACCACCAGGATCAGCTTCTTGCCGTACTTGTCCGCAGCCCGGCCCAGGAGCAGGCCGCCGATTGCCGAGGCGAGGCTGAAGACCAGGAGGAAGGTCAGGGAGGAACCGAGGTCATAGCCGGCCTTCTTCATGATGCTCGGAAGCCAGGTGTTCAGGCCGTAGACCAAAAGCAGGCCACAGAACAGCGAAATCCAGAAGAACACCGTGGAGCGGAGGTACCGCATGGAGAACATGGTGGTGATCGTCTTCCACCACGGATCCGCAGCTTGCGCGGCAGTGGGTGCCACCGGGACGACCGGCTTGTAATCAGTGATGCCCAGCTTGGCGGCCAAGGCCTTTGCCTCGGATCCGCGACCCTTCGACTCCAAGTACTCCAGCGATTCCGGCAGGAACTTCCAGATCACCGGCAGCAGCACCACAGGGGCAGCGCCGATCGCGATGACTATCCGCCAACCACCCATGGGGAGGACCAGGAGCGCGGCAAGCGCAGCGGCCACGATCCCCAGCGAGTAGCCCGAGTACATGAGGCCATAGTTGTAAGAGCGCTTGTTGGGCGCCGAGTATTCGATGGTCAAGGCCGCGGCAACGGGAATCACGCCACCCATGCCGAGCCCGCCGACCAGGCGGAAGAACCCGAAGAGTTCCGGAGTCGGTGCCCAGGCGGCACCTGCCTGGGTGACGGTGAAGATGATCATGGAGGCGAGCAGCATTTTCTTGCGGCCCACCAGATCGCTCAGCGTGCCGATGAACAAGGCGCCGATCAGCATGCCGATCAGGGCGTAGGAACCCAAGCCGCCCAATGCCAGCGGGGAAAGGTTCCATTCCTTGTATTCGGCCAGTGCCGGGAGGACAGCTCCCAGCACGCCGACGTCGTAGCCTTCGGCGAGGATCGCCAGCCAGCAGCAGAAGAGCACTACGCCTGTGGTGCGCTTGGGCACGTTCCAGGTGTTGACGGGTGCGGCGGCCATGGCTACTTCACCAGGACCGATGCTGCAGCGGAAGCGGGCTTCCAGCGGAGGTGGCTGGTGGTTTCTTGGGCATCGGGCTCCTTCAAGAGGGATAGGCGGGGACGTACGGCATCGGTGCGTGAGCTCGGTGGCTTGCGGCGTCCGGCGCGGAATTGCGGAATCCACTGGGCGCCGGGGCCTTGGTATTCCTGCTCGGCTGCTGCGTGCAGGGTCCATTGGGGATCGTACAGGTGCGTGCGGCCAAGGGCGATGAGATCGGCGCGGCCTGCGAGGAGGATCGAGTTCACGTCGTCGTAGCTGGAGATGGCGCCGACGGCGATCACTGCCACGCCTGCCGGAGCGGCTACTTCCTGGCGGATACGGTCGGCGAACGGGGTCTGGTAGCTGCGTCCGAACGCGGGCTTTTCTTCCTTGGCCACCTGGCCGGTGGAGACGTCAAGGCCGGCGGCTCCGTGCTCTACGAAAGCCTTCGCGATCTGCAGTGAGTCGTCGGAGGTGTTGCCGCCGTCGATCCAGTCCGTGGCGGAGATGCGCACCGTCAGAGGTTTGCTTGCCGGCCACGCCGCGCGGACGGCGTCGAACACTTCCAGGGGGAACCGCAGCCGGTTTTCCAGGCTGCCGCCGTATTCGTCGGTGCGCTGGTTGGAAACGGGCGACAGGAAGGAGGAGAGCAGGTAGCCGTGGGCTGCGTGGATCTCCAGGAGGTCGAAGCCGGCTTCGTCGGCCCGCTGCGTGGCAGCGACGAACTCGGCCTTGATGGCGTCCATCCCGGCACGGTCCAGTTCCACCGGGGTCTGGTTGTCGGGGCCGTACGGCAGGGCGGAAGGCCCGACGGCGGTCCAGTTGCCGGACTCGAGCGGCTGGTCGATGCCCTCCCACATGAGCTTGGTGGAGCCCTTGCGGCCGGAGTGTCCCAGCTGGGCGCCGATTTTGGCGGTGGAGCGGGCGTGGACGAAGTCGACGATTTCCTTCCAGCTGTCCTTCTGTTCGTCGGTGTAGAGGCCGCTGCAGCCCGGGGTGATGCGGCCGGTTTCGGAGACGCACACCATTTCCGTCATGACCAGTCCGGCGCCGCCCAGGGCCTTGGAGCCGAGGTGGACCTTGTGGAAGTCACCGGGGATGCCGTCCGTGGCGGAGTACATGTCCATCGGGGAGACGACGATGCGGTTCTTCAGTTCGAGTTCGCCAATACGGAACGGCTGGAACATGGCAGGGGCGACGTCGGTGAGCCCTTGGGACTCTGCGAAGTTGCGGTCCACGGCGTCGGCAAACTCAGGATCGCGCAGGCGCAGGTTTTCCTGGGTGATGCGCCGGCTGCGGGTGAGCAGGTTGAAGGCGAACTGCGTCGGGTCCTGGTCCTTGTACTGGCCGATGCGTTCGAACCACTCCAGCGAAGCCTGCGCGGCACGCTGCGTGGAAGCGACCACGGGACGCCGCTCGGTTTCGTAGGCCTCCAGTGCCTCTGCCACCGTGGGGTGCTCGTGGAGGCAGGCAGCCAGGGCAAGGGAGTCCTCCATGGCCAGCTTGGTGCCGGAGCCAATGGAGAAGTGCGCCGTGTGGGCGGCGTCGCCCACCAGGACCACGTTGCCCTTGCGCCAGCTCTGGTTGCGGACGGTGTTGAAGTTCAGCCACTTGGAGTTGTTGGAAAGGACCTCGTAGCCGGCGAGTTCCTCGGCGAAGATCTCACGGATCTTGGCGATGGCCTTCTCATCGGAAACACCCGGAGGGAAGACTTCGTTGGCGGTCTCATCGAAGCCCGCGGCGTGCCAGACGTCCTCATGCATCTCGACAATGAACGTGGAGCCTTCGTCGGAGTACGGGTACCCGTGGATCTGCATGACGCCCCACTCGGTCTCCTTCACGAAGAACTTGAAGGCTTCAAACACTTGGTCCGTTCCGAGCCACATGTATTTGTTGGTGCGGGGGTCCAGGTCCGGGCCGAACGCGTCGGCGTACTTGGCGCGGATCTGGGAGTTAACGCCATCGGCGGCCAGGACCAGGTCGTAGTTGGCTTCGAGTTCCTCGATGGCAGGGGCCATGGTGCTGAAGCGGACGTCGACGTCGAGTTCGATGCAGCGGCGCTGGAGCAGTTCCAACAGTTCCTTGCGGCTCATGGCGGCAAAACCCTGGCCGCCGACGGTGATCATCTCGCCGCGGAAGTGGATGTCGATGTCGGACCAGCGGGCGAACCGGCGGCTCATGTACTCGGCCACCACTGGGTCTGCGTTGCCGATTCCGCCCAGGGTTTCATCGGAAAATACGACGCCGAACCCGAAGGTGTCGGACGCGGCGTTCCGTTCCCAGAGGGTGATGTCGTGGGACGGATCCAGCTGCTTCATCAATGCTGCGAAGTACAGGCCGCCCGGGCCGCCTCCGACGATTGCGATCTTCATGGTGTTTGCTCCTTCTACGCCTGGCTCTGGCCTGCGGCGGTGAGTTGTTGGGTGTTCCCCGCGGTGGAAACCCCTGAGGCGTCCTCTGCACGGACGCGATCGCGCAACTTGAAGTGCTGCAGCTTTCCGCTGGGGTTCCGCGGGAGTTCGGTCACGAACCGGACGTCGCGCGGGTACTTGTAAGGGGCGATGGTGCGCTTGACGAAGTCCTGGATTTCCTTGCGCTTGCCGGCGTCGCCGGTGACGCCTTCACGCAGCACAACGAACGCGCAGACGATGCTGCCCCGTTGCTCATCCGGGATGCCGATGACTGCGTTCTCCACAACGTCGGGGTGCTGGTCAATGGCTGCTTCAACCTCGGGGCCGCCGATGTTGTACCCGGAGGAGACGATCATGTTGTCCGAGCGCGCCTGGTAGGTGAAGTACCCGTCCTCGTCCATGGAGAACGTATCCCCCGTGACGTTCCAGCCGTTGACCACGTAGTTCAGCTGCCGGGGATCGTCCAGGTACCGGCAACCCGTGGGGCCGATGATGGCAAGGCGACCGGTCTGGCCGGGGCCAAGTTCATTGCCCTCTTGGTCCAGGATGGTGGCCCGGTAGCCGGGCACGGCTTTGCCCGTGGTGCCGGGCCGGATATCGTCCCCGGCCGCGGAGATGAAAACGTGCAGCATTTCCGTGGCGCCGATTCCGTTGACCAGCCGCAGGCCGGTGGCCTCGTGGACGGCTTCCCAGGTTTCCTTGGACAGGTGCTCCCCCGCGGAGACGGCAACCCGGAGGTTCTTCAGAAGGTCGCCGCGGTTCTCCTTGAGGATGGCACGGTACGCGGTGGGGGCGGTGAACAGGACGGTGGCGCCGGCTTCTGCTGCGCGCTCGGCCAGTTCGACGGGCCCGGCTTTCTCGGTCAGCAGGGCCGACGCGCCGAACCGCAGCGGGAAGACCACGAGTCCGCCGAGGCCGAAAGTGAAGGCCAGCGGAGGCGAGCCGGCGAACACGTCATCCTCGGTGGGCTCCAGGATGTACCGGGCGAAGGTGTCCGCGTTGGCCAGGATGTCCCGGTGGAAATGCATGGTCACCTTGGGCACGCCCGTGGTGCCGGACGTCGGTCCCAGCAGGGCAACGTCGTCCGAGGCGGTGTCCACTGCCGTGAACTCCCCGCTCTTGCGCAAGCAGCGGGAGGTGAGGTCGCCGTCGTCGTGCGTTTCCGTGTCAGCACCGTAGGTCAGGACGGTGACGTCCTCCCCTGCCGCGACCGCGAGTTCGTCCACGAACCGGTGATCGGAGATGGCGACCACCGGTTTGGTGAGCCCGATAATCGTGGCCACCTCGGTGGAGCGCAGCATGGGCATGGTGGTGACCACCACGGCGCCGGCCTTCAAGACGCCGAGCCAGGCCGCGACGATCCACGGGTTGTTGGGTCCGCGCAGGAGCACCCGGTTGCCGGGGACCACACCGAGGTCCTCCGTGAGCACCTGGGCCACTTGGTTGGCGTGGGTCTGCAGCTCGCCGTAGGTCCAGACTTCGCCGTCGGGGGTACGGAGCGCCGGCCGCGCGGCACCGTACCGGGCGACGGCGTCGTCGATCAGTACGGCCGCGGCGTTGAGCCGGTCGGGGTAGTTCAGTTCGGGGAGGGTGAATTCGAACGCCGGCCAGGTATCGGCGGACGGCAGGTGGTCGCGGGTGAACGTGTCCACGTGGGCCGATGGCAACATGCTCATGGCCGTTCCTTTCAGTGGTGCGTCGTTGGGGCTGGGGTTGGTGGTGCCGGGGGCTGACTACGCGCCTGCGCGGATCATGCCTTCCTGGGCGACGGTGGCCAGGAGCCGCCCTTGGCGGTCGAAGAACCTGCCCATCGCCAGGCCGCGGTTGCTTTGGCCGGAGACGGCTTCCTGGGCGTAGAGCACCCAGTCGTCCACGCGTCCGTCGCGGTGGAACCACATGGAGTGGTCAAGGCTGGCGGTGGCGAGTCCGGGGCTGGACCAGTTGAGGCCGTTGACCCGGAGAAGCGGTTCCAGGATGGTGTAGTCGCAGACGTACGCGAGGGCGGTGCGCTGGAGGTTCGGGTCGTCGGGCAAGGCATCGAACGCCTTCACCCAGATCGCTTGCTGCGGAGCGGTGCCGCCTTCCAGCTGGACGTACAGCGGACCGGGAATGTGCCGCATGTCGAAGCTGCGCCCGGTTGCCCAGTACTCGGCTGCCTTGCTGTCCACGCCTGCCAGCGCATCTTCGGCTGTGCGCAGCGATTCAGGCCCGACGGCGGCAGGCGCCTCGGGCTGGAACCCGGGTCCGTCTTCGGGGACCTGGAAGGATCCCATGGCGGCATAGACCGGCTTGCCGTTCTGGAAACCCCGCACGGTTCGGGTGGAGTAACCGCGGCCGTCCCGCAGCCGTTCCACCTCGTACCGGACAGTGGAACCGATATCCACGGGCCGCATGAAGTAGCTGTGCATGGAATGCAGCTGCCGGTCAGCGTCCACCGAGCGCATCATCGCTGCTGCGGCCTGGGCAACCATGTCCCCGCCATAGGCTTTGGGCCACGGCACGTACTGGGTGGTTGCCTCGTAGGCTTCATCGAATACCTGCGCGTCCGTAGCGGTGAGGTCTACGGCGCGGAGGAAGGTTTCCGACGTCAGGGTTCCCGTGATCATGGTTATGCCCGGCGGTAGTCGGCGAGGGTCTCGTCCGGGACGTCGTCGAGGTTGACCACGAGGTTTTCCGGAGTGCGGGCGGTCAGCCACACGAGTTCCTCGGTGACAGACATGTTCGCCTCCACGTGGGGCATGAACGGCGGCACGAAGACCCAGTCGCCGGCCTTCATGTCGATGAACTCTGAGTAGTTTTCGCCGAAGTAGATCCGGCCGTGGCCGCGGAGGACGTAGCCGCCAGTTTCCGCTTCGCCGTGGTGGTGCGGGAGGGAACGGTAACCGGGAACGTTGGACACCTGGCCGAACCAGATCTTGGTTGCCGGGGTGTGCTGGATGCTGACGCCCGAAACACGGATGCAGTCACCGGACTGGGCCGTGTTGGTGTCCTCTTCTCCCGCACGGGTGACGACAGGAACTACCTTGCCGTCTGCCTGGGCGTAGATGGAGTTGTCGCCTTCGAGGCGGTAGTCGGTGGTGGCCTGGCTCATGGAGTTCTCCTTCTGGGTTTTTTACAAGCTTCTGGGGTTCAGGCTGTTGGGGTTCACGCTGTCGCAGGGACGGGCGCATGGATGCGGAACGTGTTCTCCAGCCGTCCGATCCCGCCGATTTCGGTGACCAGGATGTCCCCGTCCTGCAGGAAGCGCGGCGGGTTCATGCCCATGCCCACTCCCCCGGGTGTCCCGGTGAGGACGAGGTCGCCGGGGCGCAGGACGGTGAATTGGGAAATGTAGGACAGCAGCTGCGCGGGACTGAAGACGAGCGTCCGGGTGTTGCCGTCCTGCACCAGCTCTCCGTTGACGTACCCGCGGACTTGGAATTCTTCGCCGGCCTCGTCCGGGGTGACCATCACGGGCCCCACGGGAGTGGTGGCGTCCCAGGCCTTGCCTTGGAACCACTGCAGCGTCCGGCTCTGCCAATCGCGCATGGACACGTCGTTGGCCACCGTGTACCCGGCGATCGCTTCGCGTGCCTGGTCAACGTCGGCCTGGTACAGCTCCGAACCGACGACGACGGCGAGCTCGGCTTCCCAGTCGACGCGGCCGCTGCCGCGGATCTCCACGGCGTCGTTTGCACCCAGGAGCGTGTCCGCGTACTTGGCGAAGAGCGTGGGGTACTCGGGAAGCTCCCGGCCCATCTCCCGGATGTGGTCGCCATAGTTCAGTCCGCAGCAGATCACCTTGCCGGCATGGGGAAGCAGCGCTGCGAAATCGGGTGCCGTCAGGGCTTCCCCTTCCGCGGATTCCGCTAGGGCCCGCCAGTTTTCGAGGCCAAGGAATGCACCGACGTCACTGGCCGGAAGCGCCACGTAGGTGTCGTCGCCCGTAGCGAGTGCCGCCGTCGTACGTCCGCCGGAGGTTCGCAGGGTGGCAAGTTTCATGGAATGTGTCCCTTCGGGGTTTCGAGACTTGATGTGTCGACTTTTTTACGATCGTCACATATGCTCAACGTAGCACGGCGGAATTGATCTGCACAGGGGCTTTTCAGAATTTTTTGCGGCTGCCACAACGAGGAGGAACAGCATGGCGCACAAGACCATCAATCCGGAGTCATTGCCCAAACCATCGGGCTTCGCCCACGGCATTCTCGCCGGGAACGCCGTCTTCCTGGGCGGCCAGACCGCCTTGGACAAGGACATGAACATCGTCCCCGGCGGCATCGTCGAACAGTTCACCCAGGCGTTTTCGAACGTCCTCACTACCCTGCGGGAAGCCGGAGGACAGCCCGAGGACCTGGTCAACGTCACCATCTACCTCACGGACGTGGACGACTACATGGCCAATGGCCGGGAGATCGGGCGCATTTGGCGGGAAATGGCCGGCTCGCAGTACCCTGCCATGGCAGGCATCGGCGTCACGCGCCTTTGGCAGAAAGAAGCCATGATCGAGATCCAGGCCATCGCCGTCATCGCCGACCGCTGAGGCACTGTACGGAAGATCCGGCACGACGGAAGATCCCGCACGACAAAGAGGATCCGGCAAGCCCTAAGGCTTACCGGATCCTCTTTGTCGTGATTCAGGCCGCTTCCGCTTCTTCCACGAGGGACATCGCGTAGCTCTCGGCCATTGGCCCGATGAGGCGGTGAACACCGAAGAAGATCCTGCGCGCCTCGGGACCCTGCCATCCAACCGGCAGGTACTCAAGGGGAAGCCCGGGATCCCGGTAGGGCAACCGCCGCCACAAGGTGAGCATCGGCACGTAGTAACGGAAGGCATTCCGGCGCAGCTCCGGCGACGACGCAGCGAACGCCGCTCCGGGATCCTCGCCCACCAGCGCGGTCCATTCCTCCAGCGAACCGCCAAAGGTGTCCATGAACTGCGAAATCTGACTGCCCAAGGCCTCAAGATCCCACCATTGGGCCACCTTGGCCCTCATGTCCGATTCCGAGGAGTAGTCACCGGTGAAGAACTCCACATACTTGTCCAGCCCGCGGGCCTCGAGGCGCTGCTGCGCGCTTTCGCGCACCCCGGAAGGAGCAATCCACACTCCGGCTCCCATGGAGCCAAAACCGAGCCTGGTGAGCTCCGCACGCAATTGGTGGCGCCGTTCCCGTTTCGACTCCGGGACGGAGAATATGGCCAGGACCCACGGTGCGCCGGGATTGGCCCGGGCTGGCGCGAAGATGCGCTCGTCGCCTTCGCTGATCAGCTTCAGGGACGCGTCCGACAGCTCGTAACGGGCCAATCCCCCGCCCTTGACGCTGGCCAGCACGCCCTTGGCCTTGAGGCGGGAAACAGCAGAACGGACCGCAGGTGCGTCATGGCCGAGGTCGCCCAGCATCTGGATCAGGACGGAGATTGGCAGTTGCCCGTCTGCGCGGCGCCCGTAGAGACCATAAATGGTCAGGATGAGCTGCTGCTGGGGCAGCGCAGGTGCGGGAACCTCAATCACCGGAGTAGCTTTCGATTCTGTTGGGGCCGTGGTCCTCACCAGCATATTTCACACGCGCCGCTCTTGATGTTCAGTGGCCTTTGAACGCTTCCGCCAACCACCAGGCGCCTCCATCGGAAGCAATTTTGGCGTCGATCACCAAGGGCACATCCCGCGGCCCTGAAAGCCATTCCTCAACGCCGGCAAGATCTCCGACGGTCCGGACCGTGATCGCTGCGGCGCCGTAGCCGCGGGCGATCGATGCAATGTCCACCGGCGGAAAACGCACGACGTCAAGGTCAGCGTCGTCCGCATCGAAGTGGTGCACCTCGGCGCCGTAGGCCGAATCGTTGTACACGACTGCCACGAGGGGAATGCGTTCCCTGACCAGGGTCTCCAGTTCGGAGATTGCCATGAGGAACCCGCCATCTCCCGCGCCGAGGACCGGCAAGCGGTCCGGCCGGGCTTTGGCTGCTCCGATAGCCGTGTAGAGGCCCAACCCGATCGACTGGAAGGCCTGCGTGAAGCAGAATCCGAACTCGTCCGGGACGGCGAGGTAAGCGCTGGGATAGCCCATGAAGTTGCCGGAGTCTACCGACACGATCCTGTCCGCGGGGAGGATTCCGTCCAACGCCCGGCTCAACACCCTCGGGTCAAGGGCATCCGGCGTGGAAAGGTCCTCCGTGCGTTCGGTGTTCCAGCGGGAGCGCTCGGCAATCTGCCGGGCCATGTCCGGAGTGCGCAGGCCAACCGCGTGGTATTGAGCCGACTGCAGCGTTGCAAGTACCGCAGCTGCGGTATCCCCGCAGTCGCCGAGCACGCCAAGGTGGATGGGGCGGTTGGCGCCGAGGGCCCGGTCTTCCACGTCTACCTGGACCACCGTGGCCGCATCCCCGATCAAGGACCCGTGCCGCATGGTCCACATGTTCAAGGCACACCCCCAGCCGACAATCAGGTCGGCGCCCGAAATGGTTTCGGCCGTGAACGGCGACGAAAAACCGCCGGAAATACCCAGGTTGTAAGGGTCTCCATGGAAGAGGCCATGCGCGACGGCGGATGTCGCCACGAGCGCCCCTGACGCCTCCGCGAGGGCGGCAATTTCGGGACCGGCTCCACGGGCGCCCCGCCCGGCGACGAACACGGGCCGCTTTGCTTTACGGATGAGCGCGGCGAGTTCCCCGGCGGCTGCCGCCGAGGGGGCAATGCGCTGGGGAAGGGGCAAGGGATCGACCTCTGCCAGTCCGTCCGGAACGGGTGCGGCCTGGATGTCCGTGGGAAGGGACAGGACCACCGTGCGGCGTTCATTGACGGCGGTCCTATAGGCGCGGACGGTGTCCGCGACAGCGCTGGCGGGTGAATGGATCCGCTCCGGCACAGCACCGACGCTCCGGGCCAACGCGTCCTGGTCAATCCTGAAGTTCGAGCCAATGGCGGAGCCCGCTGTGTCTGCCGTGACCACGATCATTGGCGTTCGGCTCTTGGCCGCCTCTCCGATGCCGGTGGTGGCGTTGGTCAAACCGCACCCTTGGTGCGTGGAAACGACTCCTACCTTGCCGGACATGCGTCCATAGGCGTCGGCCATGGTTGCAGCGCCGCCCTCATGGCGGGCGGCGGTGTACGGGACACCCGCCCGGCGCAGCGCATTGGTCACCACGAAGTTTCCGCTGCCCACTACTCCAAAGACATGCCCGGCCCCAAGCCGTGCGAGCGTGTAGCCAACAAGCTCACTGACGTTCCGGGGTGCGGCCACTGGAAGGCCCACTGCTTGTGCGCCGTTCTCTTCCGGCCTGCTGGTCACAACAGTCATGGACTTTTCTCCTTTGAATAGCATGTGAAACTGGACAGCAAGTGGACTCCGGACAGGCGCCGGTCCGTGAAAGTCACCTCGGGCTGCGGCGCTGGCCCCTGATACGTGTTCAATCAGGTTATAGTGTATTTTTTACGAGCGTCAATAGATCGACACATTCCGGATGTGGAGTTTGACCCGGAACACCCGGAGCCCTCCGATAATGTGAACCCATGTTGATCAATGTTCCTGCCGCTGACGGCAGCGCCGAGGCCTTTGTCGCCCGACCGGTAACCGGGGACGGAGAATTTCCCGGCGTCATCTTCTACATGGACGCGTTCGGGCTGCGCCCGCGCATCGAGGAAATGGCCCAACGCATTGCCGACTGGGGTTATGTTGTGCTGGCGCCGAATGTCTTCTACCGCGAAGGGACCATAGCCGACCTCGCGCCGGCCGGAGACATGAGGACCGACGAAGGCAGGACCGCCGCCGGCAAAGTCGCGTTCCCCCGGGTTGGCCGCTTGACATCGGCCAAGGCCGAGCCGGACATCGATGCATGGGTCTCCGCGCTGGCCGGATTGGACGGCGTCAAGCCCGGGCCTATCGGAACCACGGGATACTGCATGGGCGCCAGGTTAGCCGTGCGTACTGCCAACCTGCACCCACAAAGAGTGGCCGCCTGCGGTGGTTTCCATGGTGGCGGCCTGGCCACTGACGAGGCGGACAGTCCGCATTTGGGGCTGGTCAACGCCCGCGCCCGATTCGTTTTCGGCCACGCCGACAAGGACCCCGGCATGGCTCCCGACGCTGTGGCCCTCCTTGGGAAAGCCTTGGCGGATTCCGGACTTAAGGCGTCGAACGAGATCTATCAAGGGGCGCCGCACGGCTACACGATGGCGGACACTTCGGCCTTCCATGACGAGGCAACCGAGCGGCACTTCCAGGAATTGCGGGCCCTCCTCGACAGCGCCCTCAAGCGCTAAGCCGTGCAGACCAAGGTCTTGGATACCGCGGCAGGCCTCGCGGACCGAATCCGTAGCCGTTCCGCCGATCGCCAAATCATCGGGATCGCCGGTCCTCCCGGGACCGGCAAATCCACACTGGCCGGACGCCTCAGCGAACAGTTGGGCGACGAAAGTGTGGTCGTCCCCATGGACGGCTTCCACCTCGCGACCCCGATCATCGACGGCACTCCGCTCCGCGACCGCAAAGGAGCCATCGACACTTTCGACGTCGGCGGCTTCCTTTCGCTCCTCGAGCGTCTCCGCCGCAACGACGAGGACGTCATCTATGCGCCGGCCTATCGCAGGGGGCTGGAGGAACCGATCGCCGCATCGATAGCCATAGCAAGCTCCGTCAAATACGTCCTTGTTGAGGGCAATTACCTCCTGGCCACCGAAGGCCGATGGAGCAAGGTACGCACCTGCCTTGATGTGGCCTGGTTCGTCGAGACAGCTCCAGAGACCCGAATCCCGCGGCTCATCGAACGGCACATAGCGTCCGGCATGGACCCTGCCGCCGCTGAAGCGTGGGCCAATGGGCCCGACGAAACCAATGCGAGGTTCATCGAATCGACCAAGGCCGGCGCCGACCTGATCATTCACTGGTCAGCATGATCTCCAGGGGGCGGATTGCTACTGGCAGAGCCGATCCATGGTCTCGAGCAAAGCTGACCTCATTTGGTCGCTCCAGAGTGCCCGCTCCCTTTCCACGTCAGGATCTTCGAAGGGCGTGGGGGCAGGCGGGGAAGCCACGGTCATCGTCGCTTGGTAGCGCCCGTCGGCGGAGCTAAGGGCAACGGTCTGGAAGTCGAAGAAGTCGCCGCGTGCGAAATAGCGCGGAGCGTCCGTACAGTCCTCAGACCATTCGAACAACCCCAGACCGTAGGGGCCCACAACCGGCCTCTTCATCTCCGCCAAGGCGCCGGCTGAGATCAGGCGGCCCGTGAAAAGCCCGGCAAGGAAATCGTTGACGTCGGGTACGGACGAAACTACGCCATGCGACGGCGAACCCAGTTGTTCCTGGGTGACCCCCGCTTCCTCCCGATGACCCTTAATGGTGACGTACCCCTTCACGAGGTCCGGGGCTGCGACCAGGGGGTCGTCCACCGTGGTTTTAACCAGACCCAACGGCTCAACGACGTCGTTCCTCAGGACTTCGGCGAAAGGCTTGCCGCGCAGTTTTTCCAGGATAAGTCCCAGCGCGGCGTAGTTGGAATCCGAATAGCGGAACGAGCCCACCATCCTCGCTTCCCACGGCAAAGTGCTGGTGAGTTCCATGACGCGGTGCAGGGACAACCGCTGGTTGGACACCGGGACCAGGTCGTCAATGCCTTTGTACAAAGCCTCTCCGTACGACGGCATGCCCGAGGTATGGGAGAGCAGTTGCCGCAGGGTGATCGGGCCGGGCGGCTTCAGCCCGGCTTGAAAGGCTTCCAGCATGCCGTTGACCGGGTCCTCCAACCCGATGAGCCCTTCATCGACCAGTTTCAGCACCGATACGGCGGTCATGGTCTTCGTCACGCTGGCTACAGGAACCCTGTCGTCGGGCCGGGCGGGTTCTTTGCTGTCCAGGTCACGTACTCCGTACGATTTTGACCACTCCCCGCCCGGCCACCGGACCTCAGCCAGAACGGCTACGGCATCCTCATTCATGAAGGACGTCATGGCGTAGTCCAACGTATCCGTTGCCATGAGTGAACTCTGCGAGGGGGCCGGCTCCGGCTCGGAGCCCGTACACCCGGAAAGTATCAGCGCCATCAGAATGGCGGGAAGGACCAGCAAACGGGTCGGCGGTTTCATTGAATGACCAGCCGTTCGAATAACCAGTAATCAAAGTAGTGCCAGGGCTCGACCCAGCGCCCATGGGCCTAGTATCGCGCACGCCCGGGCTGTTGTCAGTACCCTCACACAAACTCAGGTGCGGCTGCTTCCCACGCCGGATTCCCGGCACCTGACAGCAGAAGAGTTAGCCCTCCGGAGGATCTCCTCAGCCACGAGGCGAAGTTTCTTGTTGCGTGCGCTTGATGCTCGTTGGAGCGTTCTGAACGCTTCCTCCTGGGTGCAGCGCTCCTGCATCATGATCATCCCGCACGCGGTGTCGATGACGGATCTGCTCCGCATGGCGGCATGCAGATCACTGATCAGGTCCGAGCCGGCGGCCGTCTTCAAGGCGATCTGCAGAGCTTGGTGGGCGGTGTGGTTGAATCTGTCGATGACCGGCGTAGCGTCTTCGGTGAAGGCGCCCGGCGTCGCCGCCAGGAAGACGATCAGAGCGCAGGCCCCGTCCCGGAAGGCGAAAGGGACAAGTAATGCATTTGCGTAGCCGGCCAAGGCCAAGGTCTTGCTGTGCAACGGCCAGCGTTGCTCCATCGCATCAGCCCCCACCAGGACGCGCGATCCCGTTGCCCACGCTTCCAGGCAGGGACCCTCGTCCAGAGTGTCGTGCTCTCCATCCATGAGCTGTGCAGCGATGGTGGTGCTGCCCGCCACGGCGGACGGACGTTTGGGGCGGCTTAGGGAAATCCCGCAGTCAACCGCAATGCCGGTTTCCCGGGAGGCGACCTGCGCAGCCACGTCGCATAGCCCCTGCACGAAGTCCTGCAGGCCGTTGGCAGCAACCAGGAGGTCTTCGATCAGTTCCAAATCATCGACGCGCGGTTTATCGGCAGGCATGGAACCAATGTAGGAAAGCATCACCAGCTCTTCAATCAGCACCCTTGCTACCTGGCACCGTTACGTGGAACAGCTACGTGGCACCGCTACCGCCCACTGCTTCTTCTCACCGGCACTTGATGCTGGTTACCCGACGTCCGTGCCGTGCCTGAGACGCCTCACCTAGTTGGGCAGCTCCAAACGGAACCCGCAGCGGCACCTCAGGACCCTGGTACCCACGCTGACGCCATCGTCCAGTTCCGGTTCCCTGGCGGGCAACGGGGCATGGATGTTCCTGACCCCGGTTCCCTCGACACGCATAGCCTCACCACAGTGGAAGTACTCCCCCGCAAACCGGAACAGTCCCTCCAAGGTCTTGGTGCGGTTCAGGATGGCAGCGACGTCGCGGAAGCGCGCCCTGTGCTGATAGCTCCCCTGGCAACGACGGCAGGCGTACTCCACCTCGACGTGTAGTTCACCCGGATGCGGAGGCAGGGAATCTATTGATTCGATCGCAACGTACTCGTTGGATCCACAGTGCAGGCATCCCAAGGCCCGGGTTTCCTGGGTGAGCCGGTGAAGGCTCGGGCCGCTAATCCCATACATGATGGCTCCGTTGCTCGGCGGGTAACTGGTTGATCCGGCAGGAAGGCAAACTATATATTCCAATACCATGACACCATTTGTAAGGCGCCTTATCAATAGGTAGCCGTACGAAAATCGATTTTTGTTCGCGAGGCTCTCAGACGAGCCTACGCCACCAGCGCGGCCGCTCCGGTTCCGGTGTGCATTCCGGCTCCGGTTCCTCGCCCAACGCCAGCGCCGCCTCAACAATGTCATCCGAGGTGAGGGTGACCACGGCCTCACGGCCAAGCGCATCCAGGCTGTGCTCCGCGTCGAGTGACAGCCGCAGCGCCTGCCGATTGAGTGCCTGTTCAAAGAGGGTGCGGGCGAACCGCGCGTTGCCGGACTCCTCCCCCGTGCGGAGTCCGGAGAAAATCCGCCGAAGCATCTGGTCCGCGCCTGGTTCCAGCATGTACTCGTGGTGCTCAAGCATCCGGTGGAAGATCATCTCCAGTTCATCGACGGAGTAATCAGGGAAGGTGATTTCGCGGGCGAACCGGGAGCGCAGCCCGGGGTTGGAGATCAGGAAGGATTCCATGAGCCGGGGATATCCGGCCACGATCACTACCAGCCGGTGGCGGTGGTCTTCCATCCGTTTGAGCAGCACTTCGATGGCCTCCGGCCCGAAATCCATCCGGCCGTCCTCCGGGGCGAGCGCATATGCCTCGTCGATAAACAGGACCCCGTCCAGCGCCCGCCGAATCACCCGGTCCGTCTTGATGGCAGTCTCCCCGACGTATTGCCCTACCAGGCCGGAACGGTCCACCTCCACCAAATGGCCTTTCTGCAGCAGCCCCACCGCACGGTACATCTCGGCCAGGAGCCGGGCGACCGTCGTTTTACCTGTTCCGGGATTGCCGAGGAACACCAGGTGCTGGGATGTGGCCACTTCAGGCAGTCCGTGGGCTTTGCGGCGGGCCTGGACCTGGAGCAGCGCGACGAGGGCCCGCACCTGCTCCTTCACCGTCTCCAGCCCGATCAGGGCGTCCAACTCCGCCTGCACTTCCGAGAGCGGACGGGCAGGACCAGACCGTGGGCCGATGAGGTCCCCCATCAGGTCATCGACGCGTTCGGAACCGGTCAGCTTAAGCTGACTGGCCAAATGACCAATGGTCTCCCGCAGGTCATCAAGCGGGTTGCGGCTGGTAGCCATAGCTCCACTGTAGCCCCAGGGGTTCCGGCCTCTCCGTCGCGGCGGGTCCGCGGGGTGAACGCAAGGCGTCCTCACCTGCGTCGGCCCGGGGCTCCGTTTCTGGCTAGGCTGGGCAGATGGCGACAGTTATCCTCGTGCGGCACGGCCGCACCACGGCCAATGCCACCGGATTGTTGGCCGGCCGCGCAGCCGGTGTTGACTTGGACGAGATCGGACGCGGGCAGGCTGCCCTGACCGGGGAACGGCTCGCGGCGGTTCCGGTGGTGGGAGTGGTATCCAGCCCCCTTGAACGCTGCCTGCAAACAGCCCGGTTCATTCTTGACCGGCAAACAAGCAGTCCGTACGCACCGGTCGAGTCCGACCTGACGGAGTGCGATTACGGTCAATGGCAGGGCCGGGCCCTGTCCGACCTGGCCACCGAGAAACTGTGGCCCGTGGTGCAGACGCAACCATCCGCCGTCGTATTTCCCGGCGGTGAGGCCATGGCGGCCATGCAGGCCCGCTCAGTGGCGGCCATCCGGCGCCATGATGCAGCGTTCGAAGCCGAGCACGGGCCCGGAGCAGTATGGGTGGCGGTGAGCCACGGCGACGTCATCAAGTCCATCCTCGCCGACGCGTTGGGCATGCACCTTGACCTTTTTCAGCGGATCAGCGTGGGTCCGGCTTCCGTGTCGATAGTCACCTACGGTGCAAACCGGCCGAGCGTCCACGCGACCAACACGGAAGCCGGCGACCTGTCCTGGCTCTCGAGCGGCCTCCGTTCGGGCGACGCACCGGTGGGCGGCGGCGCAGGTGGGCAGACGCCCTGAGCCCGTGTGCCTAGAATACTGACATGCCTACGCGCGTTCACGAGTTTGCCTGGCCCGACCGGGTTGTCATCGGCACCATAGGACAACCCGGAGACCGCACGTTCTACCTGCAGGTGCGCGCAGGAACGCAGATTGTCAGCATTGCCCTCGAGAAGCAGCAGTCAGCCCAGCTTGCGGAGAAGATCGACGAGATCCTCGACCAGCTCCTCACGATCGATAGCAACCCCTTCAGCGTTCCCACCAGCACGCCGGTCGAACTGGTGGACAATGACCCGCTTGAGGACCCCCTGGAGCAATTCCGCACCGGCGCGATGAGCCTGGGGTGGGATCCGACCACGGCCCAGATAGTCCTGGAGGCTTACCCGATCAGTGATGTCGACGGCGATGAGCCCTTTGACCTGGACGGCGCCGACGAACCGGAAATGCTGCTGGTGCGCATGCCTGTAGGCACCGCCCGCGCCTTCACCAAGCGCACCCGGGAAATCGTGGCGGCCGGACGTCCCTTGTGCACTATCTGCGGCTACCCCATTGATCCCGACGGGCACACCTGCACGCTTCCCGAGGCCTGATGCCAACACCGGACCTGGTCGCCGCAGAGCTGACGCTGACCGGCCGCATTACAGCGGCCTCAAATGCCACCTTCCTGGGCAGCATCGACGACGTTGCCGTGGTCTATAAGCCGATAGCCGGCGAAAGCCCCCTCTGGGACTTTCCGCACGGCACCCTGGCCCACCGCGAGATGGCGTCCTTCCTGGTCTCCCAGGCCATGGGTTGGGACATCGTGCCGCGCACCTGGCTGCGCGACGGACCACTGGGCCGCGGGATGGTGCAGCTCTGGCAAGAGCAGGACCCCTCCCAGGATCCGGTGGACCTGAGGCCAAGCGATGACGTTCCGGAGGCCGGTTGGAAACAGGTCCTCGAGGGGCAGGACGACGACGGGCGGATAGTCGCCCTGGTCCACGAAGACTCACCTGCGCTCAGGCGCATGGCCGTGTTCGACGTCGTCGTCAACAACGCCGACCGCAAGGGAAACCACATTCTTGCCATGGCGAACGGGCATCGCCACGGCGTGGACCACGGACTGACGTTCCATACGGACCACAAGCTGCGCACCGTGCTTTGGGGGTGGCTCGGCCAGGCCTTGTCTGCCGAAGAACGGGAAGGCGTAGAGCGCGTCAGCGAAGGATTGCGCGGCGGGCTGGGCCGGGAGCTGGCAGAGCTGTTGAGCCCCGAAGAAGTCTCAGCCCTCGCGCTCCGTTGCGAACGCCTGCGTTCGGCTGGAAGGTTTCCGGCGCCGCGGGGCGGCATGCCGGCCGTGCCCTGGCCTTTGTTCTAAGGCCCGCTCCACTTTCATTCGTGGCTAGACTGGCCGGAAGCGGAGATTGTCGATTGCAGCACTGGAGGGGAAAATGTTCAGGCCGGATGCGCCCATCGAAGAAATCGAGCAGGACGTCGAGTCGATGATTGTTGAACTCGTGCATGAGCTGGGGAGGGTCGCGGAGGCTGACCCCAATCCGGTGGGTGCCGAAGAGCGTGCCTATATCCAGGCATTCTCTGACGCGCGGGCCAACAGTGACCGGAACCAGGCGGCTCTTTTGGCCACTGCCATATCCCGGCCAAACCTGGCCGAATCCCTTCTGTACTTGAACCGCCGGCTTGACCGGGAAGACCTGGCCCCGGACGAACCGGTGGGGATCATCGGGATCATCGTGCGCCTGGCCATGGACGGGCTCTGGGTCAGTGACATCCTCGATGACACACGCTTCAACCAACGGGAGCGCGAAAAGATTACGTCCCTTCTGACGGGCATGACCTACCTGACCGATGATCGCTTGAATGCTGTCCTGGCTGACATCGCCCCAGGCGGCGATGCCGCCCGGGGCGGCTCCCAGGGGCAGAAGCGCTGACTATTCCTGTTCCGGAATCCAGTAGGGAGCATCCACACCGGTGCCCGTGAGGACATCGCAGCGAACCAGTTGCGTGCCTATGCGCTCCAAGGGGCAGTTGCTGTAGGTGAAGTAGTCGGTGGCTTGCTGTGTGCCTGCTTGCGCAGTGCCGGCTTGCTCAGTGCCGGCGTTTGCCGGAGCTGCCGGCAGGAAGAGGAAGGGCAGCAATATCGCGATGCCCATGATTCTTGAATGGCTGGCTGGATTGAACATGGTGATCCTCGGGTGACAGTGGGTGTCTATTGACTCCTTCACAGTGCGCTCCGGACCCCTCGGGGAACATCCGGAAGGTGTCCTGAGATTTGGCGCCGGGACCCTGACATTTCACGTCGCCGGCTCTTTTCCGGCCCGGCGCTCGGTGCCACCCTTGAAAAATGACGGGCATCATCGATTCGGGTTCCCCTCCTTTGGTGGGCAGGATGAAGGAATTGTCGCGGCTCGGTGACGCACTGCAGCAAGTCCGCAGCGGCCGGCAAAGAACCGTTTTGGTCACTGGCGACGCCGGCATCGGGAAGACCGCTCTGATCTACGAAGCCATTGCGGGACTCCCGGGGGACGTTATTGTCCTGTCCGGTGCTGCCCTTCCCCTTCACAGTATCGAGATCCCGTACCAACCCTTGCGCGCGGCCTTCAGGGGCACTGCCGGCATCAGAACGCCGGAACCATTTAGTGAGGACAGCGCGGCCGGGCATCCGGCAAGCACTCCCCTCTTCCTGGATGAATGGTTGAGTGCGGTCACAGCCGCGCATCCGGTGCTCCTCGCGATCGATGACCTGCACTGGGCGGACCAGGGCACGTTGGATACGTTGATGTTTCTGATTGCGGGACCGTCCGATCGGCGGCTGGGGCTCGTAGCAACAGTCAGGGCGGATGCGGTGACGGAGGGTTCACTTCTGGAGGGGTGGCTTGCCGATGTGCGGCGGATCCCCGGTGTGAGCATTGAACGCCTTGGCCCCTTGGACCGCCCGGCCACGTCCGCATTGATCGCATCGCTGCTGGGTCGCGAACCGCATCAGTCCCTGATTACGGAAGTGTACGGGCGCGCGAATGGAAACCCGTACTTCACCAAACTCCTGGTGGAGCCACTGGATCCGGCCGCGTCGTCCCTTCCGCCCGGACTCCCGCCCGACCTGCGGACCGCAGTGCTGCGTTCCTGGCGGGCCCTGCCGCAGTCTGCCCGACGGGTTACCCAGGTCCTGGCTGTTGGCGGCAAGAATGCTCCGGTTGAAGTGTTCACGGTGGTCGTGAAGCGGGCGCTACCCGGGGAGGATGCCCTTTCTGTTCTCCTGGCTGCGTCGACAGCCGGGATCCTCGACCGCCAACCCGACGGCAGCTACTGGTTCCACCACCCGCTCATCGCCGAGACCCTGGCATCCGAAACACCTCCCGAGGACCGGATCCAGTGGCACCGGCTGTTCGCCGAGGCCTACTCGACAGTTCCGGGTTCAGGCGAGCTCCACCACCGGGCGGCCGCCGATCTTGCCCAACACTTCTACGGCTCCGGGAACTACGAGGAGGCCTACCGGTGGGCGCTTGAGGCGGCACGTCAGGAATCGGCCTCGCGGGACTGGAACAAGGCCCTTGCCCAGTACCACCGGGTCCTGGAGTTACGGCCCAAGGTGGTCGCTGCCGGGGAATGGCTTGACCTGTGGCAGGAAGTGCGCCGGAGCGCTTTCAATGCAGGCGCTTTCGAGGCGGAACTCGACGCTATCGAGGCCCTGCTTCGACTCCTCAACGAGCGCCTCCAGCCACTCGAGGTGGCTGCACTGATCATCAGGCGCATGCACTTGCGAATGTCCCTGGGTCTCTCCTTCCTGGATCCGGCAGAGGCCGAACGCGCCGTGCAGCTTTCGTCCGTGGAGCCTGACAGCTGGCAGCATGCCTTGGCGATGGCCGAGCTGGTTCATGCCAAACTCTGGATGGACCAATACAAGGGCTCTCCGGACTGCGCGAAGGTTGTTGAGGCGGCCCGCAAGACTGGGCATCACCGGGCTTTGAGTTTCGCGCTCACTGCCTCGGCCATGGCGGCAGTGTTCAGCGGCGACTCCGGCGCGGCCAGGGAAGCCGCCCGTGAGGGTGCCTCGGAAGCGGCCCTGGCGCAGGACTTCTGGGCCTTTTGCCATGCCTTGGCGTGGCTGGCAAATGCCACGGAAGGGTGGATCAGCGAACAGTACGGCGCCATCATGAGCTCCGGCAGGGAGGAACTTTCCCGGCTGGGCGCTCCGCATTCCTTCATGTCGAAAGTAGCTGCCGACGAGGCCGCCAGCTTCCTGGCCATTGGGTCATGGGAGAAGGCTCGAACAGCTTTACGAACAGCCATCAGTTTTGACCCCGGGCCCATGGGAGACGTCAGTGCCCGGCTCACCCTGGCCCGGCTGGATGCGTTGCAAGGCAGGACCAACGACGCCTTGGCGCACCTCGCTCGCGCCGAAGAGGTGAACCGTGAATCCGATGCCTTCGTTAACCTGAATTTCGCTGCCATTCGTTCCGAACTCAACATCATGGCGGGAAACCCCAAGGCAGGATTCGAAACAGCCGTGGCCGCTGCATCCCGGGCCGGTCATGCACCCACCATGTGCGAGTGGCTCCTGCCCTTGGCCATGAGGGCCGCCGCCGACATGATCATGCAAGCCAGGGATACCGGTGGGCCGCTGTCCGGGCTGGAAGCCGCAGTGCGGGATGTGCGGAAACGTTTCCCGGCCGCGCTCCACGAACCCGGACAGGCAACCCCCCTTTACCAACGCCAGATCAAGGCCTTCGACATGCTGTATACCGCCGAGACCGGACGGGCACTGGCGGATAAGCGGAACGACGCAATGTGGATCGCTGCCGCCGACGCATGCAAAGAAGCCAACCTGGCATGGGAAGAGGCGTACGCCTGCCAACGCGCAGGTGAAGCCATGCTCTTCCATACCCATCATGGCCAAACGAACGCAGCAGGGATACTGCGCCGCGGGCTGGAACTGGCAACCACACTGCAGGCCGCGCCCGTGCGGACGGCGATACTGGGGTTGGCGGACCATGGACGGATACGACTCGACGCTGAACCACCCACGACGCGGAGGAGCACCGGACCGTTCCCGGGCCTGACCACCCGCGAAACCGACGTTCTCGAACAACTAATCGCCGGCAGTACCTATAAGGAGATCGCCGCAGACCTTTTCATCAGCGAGAAAACCGTCAGCACGCACGTCTCCCACCTCCTGCGGAAAACTGGCTCGACAAATCGAAGGGACCTGGCGCGCAAAGCCAGTGGGCGGCGCAGGGAGGACTAGATAATTCCGCCCCGCGCGCCAACGATCAGTTCCAGTGAGCGCAGCACGGCAAACGGCACAATGCCGCTGGTACGCGGGTTTTGCGGCGATACCTGATTGCAGATTTCGAAGCGGTAGGTCCCGCTGTTCCCGGCGGCCTCGATCACGTGCGTCGTCAGCCGGGCAGCCGGGTCCACCCGCACGGACACATCCACGCCCCAGTCCGCTACGGCCAGGGCGACCGCCGCGGCCACATTGAGCGATTTCGGGAACAAGCGCGTGGCCTGGTCAGCAGGGCCTTGGTAGATTTCGAGCGGAACAGCGGTGTTCCGGATTCGATCTTCTTCCTTCTCATCCATCCACGGCTGCACCAGGGAAGCGGGCAGCTTGGTCGTCGTGATTTTGACGGCGTCATAACCCGTTGCCCGGGCTCCCGACGCCAACAGGTCCAAGCCACCGATGGAGCCGGACGTCAGGAAGAGCCTGCCCGGACCGGCTGCGGACAAGCGGCCCGAAAGATCAGGGTCCGCCAGGGCTCCCAGCGATGTGGCCAGCAGATCGACACCCGCAGACAGCACTGCCTCGCCGTGTTCGGCAAGGGCTTCCTGGCCCGCGCATTCGACCAGCACATCGCAACGCTCCAACGCCTCAGCCATGTCCAGGCGGGCCGCCGGAGCGTTTGGAACGGGACTGCGGCTGACGATGCCCTCCAGAGAGGCACCTGCCACTTTCCCTGCGGCAACATCCGCAGCCACCCGGGCCCCGATGGCCCCGTGTCCGATGATTCCAATTTTGCGGGCTACTGGCTTCATGCGTTTCCTTACTAGTGGGTTAGGTGGACATTCCGCCCCAGGACCGCCTAGGCATTGGAAGGGATCTTGTCCTGGGAGGAAGCCTTGGGGTCATAGGCGACGATGGAGGCTTCGGCCTTCTTGAGCAAGAGGGCCAGTTGTTCAATCTCTTCGGCTGTGAGGCCGGAGAGCATGTTGCGCTGCGTTTCCAGATGCTTGGAAATCACCTCATCGATGAGCTTCTTGCCGTGCTCGGTGATCTGGGCGTAGACGACGCGACGGTCCTCTTTTGATCGAACACGCTCGATGAGGTTCTGCTCCTCCATGCGGTCCAGGCGGAACGTGATCCCTCCCGTTGTCAGCATGGACGAACTTGCGAGCTCACCAGCGGTTTTGCGGTGGGGAGGCCCTGATCGGCGCAAATTTGCCAGGACGTCAAAGGAAGCCAACGTGAGCCCATGCTCCTCGTAGTTCGCGTCCTGCACGGCGCGCTGCCGTGCAACGAGGCTTTGCAGGCGGCCAAAAACTCCAATGGTCCTGGCATCGAGTTCGGGACGTTCGCGACGCCAGTCCTCGATGATCGCATCTACGGCATCCGGGTCGGTGTTTTGGGGCTCGGTGGTCATGTGCTCTCTCCTTAATTTCGTCCAAGCATCTTAACACTGAGCTTTCCAGTACCCCGGTGAACCGCGCCCGTTCCCGCAAGTGTCTTGCAGCGCTTTCCATTATATCTTAGTCTTGAGATAGTTAGGACCGAGGAAGATTCACTTCCTGCAAGGCCCTTACGAAATCCGGCAATTTACCACCAGAGAGAGGTCCATCATGGGCGACGTTATCGCAAGCAAAATTCCGGAACTTGAGGAGCTGATTGACTCGTCCATCGCCTCCCGTGACAGTCGGGTAGTTGACTTCAATACGCTCAAGTTCCAGACCAAAATGGGTGAGAAGTTCCGTCGCGGCCAGGTCCGCTACATCGGGTCCGGGGCAACCGGTGACCACTCCAACGACAACAACATTCTCCAGGCAGAGCACTTCACCTTCTCCAACATGGTGCTGCCGGCCGGATGCGTTGGACCCGAACATACGCACCCGGACGTTGAAGAGGTGTTCTTCGTGCTCGAGGGGCAGGTCGAGTTCAGCGTGCACGACGTTGAAGACGGGAACAAGAAAGCAAGCCGCGTGCTTGGCTACCGCGACCTGATCCGCGTTCCGGCCGGTGTCCCCCGGAGTTTGCGGACCGTCAGCGATGACGACGCACTCATCTGCGTCATCATCGGCGCAAAGAAGCCGGAGATCCCCTTCTACCCGCCGACGTCGGAGATGTATGGCGTGACCCGTTAGCCCCCTGGGAGCCCGGGTACCGGCGATGGCCGGTACCCGGGCTTCTTCTTGCCGGAAAACTGCAGCATCGGGAAACGTCTGCCCCGGGCGCCGGGCCAACAAAAGACCAAACGAAAAGAGCACAGGAAAGAGCCTGCAGCCCGGACTTGGTCGGACTGCAGGCTCTTGCTCACTGCATCAATTGCGCGGTGGTGGAACCACGCGCTCCACAGGCGCTATGCGGTTCCCTCTGCGAGAGTGGCTGCCTGCTTCTGTGCATCGGCGTCGTGGATGCGCCTGATCCTGGCCACGCCAAGATCGTGCTGGTACAGGTGCTCGTCCCTGTCGGCGTCGGCCGCCAGAGCCTCCAACAGCGCGCGGTCCTGTTCCAGGACCACCCAGTGCTTTTCCTCCAGTGTTGTCTTGTACATGAACCGCCAGACGTCACGCTCCCAATCGGAGACGGTCCGGGTACGCCAGTGGAACACAGCGGAGGTAACCGCATCTATGGGCGTGGACATCCCGACGATGCCGAAGGAGCCGCCGGGACCGGCTGAATCGGCGTAAGGGATCTCCAGGTCCACGTAGTCCATGGCCTCACGGCAGTACTCCACCCAGTCGAAGTTCTTGCCGCGCTGGTCCGTCTTCTCGAAGAAGAATCCGCGGTCCGTTTCGCGGATGCGGAAGCGGGCGCTCGTGTCTCCGCCAAACATTGAATGCGATTCACGGTGCAGGAACGCCCCGTGCATGGGATCCAGGACGTTGTCCATGTAGAACCGCCACGGACTGTTCCACTCCGCGTAATTGGAGAACCACGAAATATCGGGGTTGTCCAGACGATCAGGCAACTTGAAGGGGGTTACCTCCGAGTCCGCGGTCAGTGGCATGAAAGCGAAGATCATGTCCGCGCCCTCCTCCACGGCCAGGGACGCAGTGACTGTTTTCCCCTCCAGCGCACAGCCGGGCATGCCGGGAACCGACACCACCGTTCCGTGTCCGTCCACCTGAACTCCGTGGTACTTGCATGCCACCCGGTCACCCAGGTGCTGGCCTACGGACAGGGGCGCGCTGCGGTGGGGGCAGCGATCCTCCAGCATCCGGATTTGTCCCCGGGCATCACGGAACAGCAGCCAATCCACGCCCAACCGCCGGACCTTGACCATATCCCCCTGGCCAACGAACCGGGAGGGATAGATGGCGTACCAGCGGTCCCGCAGTCCTGTGGCAGCCAGTTCTGCGGCATCGAGCTGACGCCGGGTACCGACCACCGTTTTCGGCATGGCCCTGCCGGCCCTTGCCCCGGTTGAAGTTGCAGTTGCAGTTGTCATTTCCTACTCTCCCAGTCGTCGCATTTCGGAACGGAATCGGGCTTCATCCCACGGCTGGCCGTCCGGGGCATTAAGCCCCAGGTTGTTCAACCCCGAAATGACCGCCGGAAGTTCGTGGCTGCCGCTGGCGAAAATTTCGGACAGGGCGCCGGCGAGCTTCAGCTCATAGGGGTTCGGCGGACCGACACGGGACTGGTTGGCATCCAGGTATTGCTCAGGCACGGGGTTCCTCCTGTAATTGGGTGGGGAGTGATTGCGAGACGGTGTGCAGGCCTTCAGCGATCTTCATGAACGACCTGCTCCACTCGTTGAACGAGGTGGATCGGCTTTGATGTGCCGGCACGGTGGCGTTGTCGATGATGACGAAAACACCGTTGCCGATGCCGCCTGCGATGCATTGGGCTATGGAAACATCGGCGTCGATGTCGGGTGCGGCGGCAATGACCAGGGACGGTGCGCGAACCTGCCGGAGCGCTGCCACGAATCCGTCAGTGGACGTGTCCACCAGCGGGTCGCCAAGGATCATGCTCTTGACCTGTTCAGGATGCCGCGCAGCGAGGAGTATGGCACCGTAGGCGGCTGCGCCGTTGGCCAGGACATGCGCCGGGCCGGCCGTAGACTCCCGGAGCGCCTCAGAGGCCGCTTGAACCCAGGCGTCCAGTTGGCCAGGTGGTCCCCCGACGTCCAGGGCAAGACCCGTTTCAGGTTCCCAGGCACGGGCTCCCAACGTGTCCAGTTGATGCTCATCCCACTCTCCGGTCCCTGCGCCGCCGCGCAGACACACCACGTCATGCCGCGGCTCGGCCGCGTCGGGCCCAGGGCCGGCGTACGGGTCCGGATCAGTACTTGGGTTCATGTGCTCACCTGCTCTACTAGTGATCTGCGGTTGGAACGTGCACCGGAGGGACGAAGGCTCCGGGAGCAGGTTCCAAGGCATTGACATCAATTTCGATGACCGCCGGCCCCCTGAGGGCCAGCGCCTCGGCCAGGGCCGGATCGAAGGTTCCCGGCCCGCCCACCCGCCGGAACGGCAAGTCCAATGACCGGGCCAACAAGGCGAAGTCCGGTGTATGCAGGTCGACTCCTGCCTCCGCGAAACCGTTGGCCCTCTGCATGTTGCGCAGCACCCCGTAGCCGGCGTCGTTGAAGACCAACACCACGCACCAGGCGCCGGAGCCGGCCAGGGAGGCAAGCTCGCCCAGGTGAACGGCAAGACCGCCGTCCCCGGCAATGACTACCGTGGGAACCTCCGGGCGGGCGCAGGCAGCACCTATCCCCATGGCGAGTCCTTGGCCTATGCCGCCGCCGAGGGGAAAGATGTTGGTTTCGCGTGAGTACATTTCCAAGAGGCGGTTACCCCACTGGCTGGAGGGGATGGTGACGTCGCGGGCCACGACGGACCTGCGGTCCAGGCGTTCCCGGAGGCTGTGGCAGATCTCCGCGTAACCGCCAATGTAGGTGGTCAGCGCATCGCGTACCTCGCGGCGTACGTCGTGAACCTTTTGCGCCCAGCCGGGGTCCGGGGACTGGCTCGGCAACTGCTGGACGAGCGCATCCAGAATGGCGCGGGAGTCGCCCACCAGGGAGACGGTGGCCGGGTATACCCGTCCGACGGCGTCAGGGTTCAGGTCCAGCTGGATGTGGGTGGAGGGAATCTTCAATGAGTAATGCTGCGTCTCGTTGGAACGGAAATGCGTTCCAATACTGAGCAACAGGTCGGATTCCCCGAGCAGCCGGGCGCCGGCCGGAGTGGTCGCGAAGTTCCCGATGACAAGGTGGTCATCCTCCGGAACGACGCCCCGCCCTGAATTGCTGGTGAGCAGTCCTGCGCCAAGCCCGTGCAACAGGGCAGCAAGTTCCTTACCGGCTCCGGCTGCTCCTCCCCCGGCCCAAATCAGGGGCCGCTTGGCACCTGCCAGGAGACGGGCGGCTTCCGCGACGGCCCGGGTGTCGTACGCGGGGGCGGGCTTCACCCGGGCATCGACGGGGCGCTGATCGTCCGGATGGGCCAGGTACTGCAGGTCCGTGGGCCACTCGATGCTGGCCGGTGTGTGCGGGGCGGAAAGGAGGTGCGCGATCGCCTCCTCAAGGTCAGCCTCAGCATCCTTCCCGTTGAAGATGGTCCGGGCATACCCGGACACGGCGTGGAGCATTTGGAGCTGGCGTGGTACCTCGTGAATCACTCCGCGGTTGCTGCCCATGAATTCACTGTCGATCTGGCCGGTAATGTGCAGGACGCGGCTTCCCGCAGTGAGCGCCTCCACCATGGAACCAGCGGCGTTGCCGGCTCCCGTGCCCGTGCTGGTCAGGGCAACGCCGAACTTGCCGGACGCGCGGGCGTACCCGTCAGCGGCGTTGACGACCGCGGCCTCATGGCGCATGGCGACGAAGTTCAGTTCCCTGTCCACAGCTTCAACGAGGGGCAGGTTGTGAATGCTGATAACGCCGAAGACGGTGTCGATGCCGTGGCGGCGCAGCACACGGACCAGGACATCGCCTCCTGTTGGCCCCCTCGGGACGGTTGCTTCTTGTGTCAGTAACATTTCCGGTTCTCTTTCGTGGTGAACTTCCGTGGGCCGATGGGTTTCCGTTGAGGTGCAGGAGGTGTTTTCCCTGCGCCCTGCCTAGACATAGCGCCCAACGCCACCGCCGACGTCGATGGTCGCCCCAGTGGTGTAGCCGCTGTTGGGCGAGAGGAGACAGACAATATGGAACGCAACCTCCTCCGCTGTGCCGAAACGGCCCAGCTTGATGCCGCGGTCACCGGCGATTTCCGCACTCCAGGCCTCGTAGTCGAGATCGGTGCCGGCATTTTCGAAGCGTCGCCGCCACTGTCCCGTGTCCACCAGTCCCAGCAGGACCGAGTTCACGCGCGTGCCGTCCTTTGCCAGGTCTTCGGCAAGGGAATGGGTCAGGTTCAACAGCGCGGCGCGGGCGGCGGAGGTAGCGGCCAGGCGCAGCTCGGGCTGCCGGGCAAGAATGGCGTTGACATTGACCACGGACCCGTGGGCGGAGGCGCTCAAGGCGATCCTGGCCGACCGCACCATGTTGAGGACGCCGAAGATCTTCAGCTCGAACTCATCGCGCAGTTGCTGGTCCGTGGTTTCCTGGAGAGTGGCCATGAGCGATCGTCCGGCGTTGCAGACCAGCCCGTCCATGGCGCCGAACCGATCCAGCGTTCCGGCGATGAAGGCGTTGGTGGCTTCCTGGTCCGTGACGTCGCACGAGGCAAGGTGGATGGAGTCCTTGTCCGCCCAGGAAAACTCGTCGAACGCCGCGGTGAGCCGGCCGAGGTCACGGGCACAGGCGGCAACCCGCGCGCCTTCACTGAGCAAATAGCGTGCGGTGGCAAGGCCGACGCCGGAACTCGCCCCGGTGACCACCACCGTGCGGTCCTTCAGTTGCAGGTCCATGTGTGGGACTCCTTGTCTAATGGCCGGCATAGTGTGCGTTGGCCGGTTTTGTTGTGGCCGTGGTTGAGCTCATCAGTGGCCCATCACGAAGCCGCCATCCACCACGATGGTCTGGCCGGTGACGAACCCCGCGGCGTCGGAGAGCAGGAACTGGACCACTCCCGATACATCGTTGGGTTGTTGGTCCCTGGGCAGCACCCGGTTGTCTTCATAGAGCCGGTAGCGTGAGGCGGGCACCGATTCAGTGGCTTCCACCCGGGTCAACCCCGGGGCCACCGCGTTGACACGGACTCCCGATGGCCCTGCGTCGCGGGCCATGGACCGGGTCATGGCGAGCACGGCCCCTTTTGATCCAACGTAGTGGACCAGCCGTGGGCTTCCGTAGAGCGCTGCGTCAGAGGCGATGTTCACGATCGCGCCCGCCGGGGACTGGGCAAGCTGGGGGAAGAGGTGCTTGCTGACCAGCCAGGTCCCGTAGGCATTGACCGTCATCACCCTTTGGAAGAATCCTTCCTCCAGTTCCCAGAAAGTATCGCCGCCTACGCCGTCGGCCAGTGCCGCGTTGTTGACCAGCGCATCCGCGCCGCCCAGCTGCCGGACCGCCGTCGCCAGGGCCTCCACCGAAGCCTTGTCAGCTATGTCGGTGACCACCGCCGTGACATCCAGGCCGCGTTCATGGAGTGTTGCGGCGGCCCGTTCCGCGAGGTCCGCGTTCTTCTCCGCGATGACTATCCGGTCGCCGGCACGTGCCAGTCGTTCGGCAATGTCGAAGCCCAGGCCACGCCCGGATCCCGTCACTACCACCAGGCGCGTCACTGGATGCCGTCCCAGAAAGCGAGGATGGCCGCCGACATCTCAAGGGGCTTCTCCTGCACTGCCGCGTGGCCCGCATTGGGGATAATGCACAGTTCGGCGCCTGGAATCTTCTCGGCGAGGATCCTCGATTCGGGCACGCCGGTGATCACATCGTCCTGTCCGGCCAGCACGAGCGCCGGAACCCGCAACCCGGGCAGCAGGTCCGTCGTATCACACTGCGCCATCATGGTGGCCGCCGACGCGAACCCGGACAGGCGGACGGAGGCCATGTCCGCCCGGACAGCTTCGGCCACCCAGGCGGGGGCGGATGGAGAGACCAGCTTCGAGGCGCGCCGGGCTGCAATACTTTCAGGCCCGACGGCGGCCAGTTCAGGAACGCGGGCCAGCATGCGTTGCGCTGTGTCGTGCGTGGTTCCCGAACCCCGCGTGCTGTCGGCCAGGACAATGGACCGTACTGCCTCCGGCGCCCTCGCGGCTACCGTGGTGGCAATGACCCCGCCCCACGATGTGCCAAAGAGGTGTGCCGGCCCAACGCCGAGGGTGGCCAGGATGTCCAGTACCAACGACGGATGATCCAGTCCGTCCGTTGGAGCGGCGGACTCGCCGTAACCGGGCGCATCCCAGCAGAAGGTCTGGTAGCCGTGGGCGCTCAACAGTTGGGCCAGCGCACCACAGGACGACGCGGCTCCCCCGATGCCGTGCATCAGGAAGACGGGAATCCCTTCACCGCGAACCACGAGGGAGACTCCGTGAACGGACTTTCTACGCTCGGCAACAGCGGGGGTCGAAGGGGCGGTGGGCGCCGGCAACGAGCCGCTACGCATGGGCTTTTTCTGTGGCAGGGGCTTTTTCAGTGGCAGGGGCCTTAGCCGGGGAGAAATAGTCCTCACGGCCGGGGACCACCAGGGACCGGTAGCCGCTGTCCGGAACGCCCGCCATGGCGCTTCGCACCGCGGTGGTCGGCGGACCTGCGGTGCCCCACTGGTCGGACAGTTCGGGCGTTCGCTCCCACGTACGGCAGAGCCAACTGTCCTCATCCACCTGGGCAACTTCGGAGGTGTATTCGCAGACCAGTCCCGCGGGGTCCGTGAAGTAGGAGAAAGTGTTGTCGCCCGGACCGTGCCGGCCCGGACCCCACTGCGGGGCAATGTTGTGCTGTTTCAGGTTGCCGATGCCGCGCATGAAGTGGTCAATGCTCTGCATCTCATAGGCCACGTGGTTGACCGAGGTCCAGGGCGCCTGGTTGAACGCGATTGCGTGGTGCTCGCTGTTGCACCGGAGGAAGGCCATCTGGTGCTCGGACCAGTCGGATATCCGCATCCCCAGCACTTGGGTGTAGAACGCGGTGGCGCGGTCGATGTCCACGGTGTTGAGGACCACGTGGGCGATCTTGCGGGGAAGGGCGCGCCGGCCGGCCGGCTCCTGGCTGACCACCGCATGGACGTTCGCGGAAAGTTCCACGAGCCTGCCTTCGGGATCCACCAGTTGCACGCCATATCCACCGGCAGCATCATCCAGGGGTCCGGGCTCACGGAAAAGCGGTATTCCCAGGGCAACGAGCTTGGTAGCCGCGGAATCGACGTCCTGCGGCGTGGCCAGTGCGAAGGAGACCCCGCCCAGGGCATTCTGCTCACCCGTTTCCAGCCTCAGGATGTGGTGTTCGGATCCGGTACCGCGGAGCCAGAATTTGTCTGTGTCCTCTTCTACCGTGGAGAGACCCCAGACTTGGTCATAGAAGTCCTTGGCCGGCTTGGTATCGGGTACTTTCAAGGACACGGAACGCAGCGAACGCAGATTGCAGACAGGCTCGCTTGAGAAAAAGTTCATGGGAATCAGCCTTCAGTCGGGTGGTGTTCGTACTAGAGATCCAAAATCAGTTCCCGGGACCGGCAACGCGAGACACAGACGAACATCGTCTTGTTCTCTGCCTGTTCAGCCGGGGAGAGCAGGAAGTCGCGGTGCTCGACGTCGCCGGCTATGACGCCGGTCTCACAGGTTCCGCAGATGCCCTCCGCGCATGAACTGGGCACGAAGATGCCGGCGCCGTTCAGGGCGTCCAGGACTGAGATGTCAGGCCCAACAGCAACGCGCTGGCTCGACCGTTGGCAGATGACGTCAAAGCTTGTGGCCTCGGTTTCCGGACCGGACACGACCTCCGGCGCTTTGAACCGCTCTATCCTCAATTGCGAATCGTCCGCCATGGCGCCGGCCACTGCCTGCATCAACGATTCAGGGCCGCAGGCATAAACCAATGCTTTTGGGGGCAGGGCACCAACTGCTTTGGGGAGATCCGCGTAGGCTCCCCCGGCTTCGTCCATGGCGTGGATGCTGATCCGGTGTGCGGGAAAGCCGGAAATTTCCGGGAGGAATGCCATGGTGGACCGGGACCGTCCCGTATAGAGGAGGGACCAGTCAGCGCCGGCTGCTTCCAGGCGCCTCGCCATGGAAATGATCGGGGTGATGCCAATGCCTCCGGCCACCAACGCATACCGCTGCGCCTGCTCGAGTTCAAAGTTGTTGCGGGGACCTTCGACTGTGAGGAGCGTGCCCACCGGCAGTTCGTCATGGATCAGCCTGCTGCCACCGCGGGAATCGGTGGTCCGCAGCACTGCCACGGTCCAGGCGGAGGAATCGTTGGGGTCCGAGCACAGGGAGTATTCGCGCGTCAGCCCGTTGGGCAAGTGGAGGCTCAGGTGGGAGCCTGGTAGCCACTGCGGGAGAGCCGCCCCCTGCGGATCAACGAAGGTGATGCTGACGACGCCGTCCGCTTCCCACCGTTTCTGCTGCACCCTCAGCGTCAGTGCTTTGGGTTCCGCAGCGATGGTCGCGGCCTGGTCTCCTGTGCCAGGACCCGACGTCAGATCGTCTGCGGTGTCCTCGGGGATGGTCGTCCCACGGTTCTGAATGTCCACGCTCATGGTCCTTAACTCCTCCGATGCGCGATTGCTTCGATCTCCCCCGACGCGCCGTAGGGCAGTGCGGCAACTTCAACGAATGAGCGTGCCGGGCGGGGATTCTCGAACAGCAGCTCGTAGTGCAGGTTTGCTTCGTCCCGCAGCGTTACGTCTGTGACGAAATAGGTGGTCTTGACGACGTCCGCCAGGGACATGCCGACTGATTCCAAACGTTCGGCCAGCCTCGCGCCTGCTGCGACGAGCGCCTCCGAGCGGCCCGGTACGGCCGTGCCGTTCTCATCCACCGACAAGGCGCCGGAGACGAAGCCGAATCCGCCGGCCACGAAGGCCGGACTGTAGGGGTGGGCATTCATTGATCTACCTTTCGGAAGCTGGTGATGCGGGCCGGTTCGCTTAAAGGCCGGCCCATGGGATGGGTGCACCCGAGAGGTCCATATAGATGCTCTTCTGGCGCATGTAGGAACGAATGCCGTCGCGGCCCTTTTCGGTACCCAGACCGCTTTCCTTAAGCCCGCTGAAGGGGGTCGAAATGCTGAATTGCTTATAGGTGTTGATCCACACGGTGCCGGCGGCAATGGCCCGCGCCAACCGCCAGGCCCGGCGGTAGTCGGCAGTCCAGATGCCACAGGCCAAGCCAAAGACGCTGTCGTTCGCCTGGGCGATGAGGTCCGCTTCGTCGTCGAACGGCAGGATGACGGCCACGGGACCAAAAATTTCCTGCTGGCAGATGGCGTCCGAGTTACTGACACCGGCAAGGATGGTGGGCTCATAGAACGCCCCGCCCTGCAACCGGGACTCCGTGGGGACAGCGCCTCCGCACAAAACCTGCGCACCGGCCGACTTCGCTGCTTCGACCATGCCCGCAACGGTGTCGCGGTGTGCGAAGGCCACCAGGGGCCCGACCTGCGTAGCCGGGTCTGTGCCCGGTCCGATCCGCAACGCTTTTGCCCCTTTCACGAGCCTTTCCACCACGTCGTCGTACACGGCGCGCTGGATGAAGACACGCGACCCGGCGATGCAGCTCTGACCGCTTGAGGAGAAGATGCCGTAGAGCACTCCGGCCACAGCCTGGTCCACGTCGGCATCGGCGAAAATAACCGTGGGTGATTTTCCTCCCAGTTCCAACGTGATGGGCATGATTTTTTCGGCTGCGATGTGGGCAAGTTGACGCCCCGTGGAAGTCCCGCCCGTGAAGGAGATCTTCCCAACATCCGGATGTTTGGCGACGGCGTCGCCAACTACCCGGCCAGGGCCCGGCAGCACCGACAGCAAACCGGCAGGAAGACCGGCCTGCTCACAAAGGCGGGCCAGCAGCAGCGAGACCCAGGGGGCCCACACCGGCGGCTTCACCACGACGGCGTTTCCTGCCGCGAGTGCCGGAGCCACCTTTTGCGCGTCACTGGCTATGGGTGAATTCCACGGCGTGATGGCCCCCACCACCCCGATCGGCTCATAGGTGGACATGCTGAGGTAGTTGCCCCGCGGCGGCGTCAGGGCATCTTCCATGGTCTCCAAGGCAGCTGCCGTGAAGCGGAAGGTTGCCGCCGCGCTCATGGCCAATGCCTTCGTTTCCACGAGGCTTTTGCCCGTATCAAGCGTCTGCAGCTCCGCGATCCTGTCAGCGTTGGCTTCAATCGCGGAGCTGATGCGGTGAAGGACTGCGGCGCGTTCGTGCGGGAGCCTCCTTGCCCACCCCGACGCTTTGACGGCCTCCAGGCCGGCGGCCACTGCGGCGTCCACATCGGCCGCCGTTGCTGCGTGGAGGGTGGCAAAAACTTCTGCCGTAGCGGGATTCACCGACTCGATCAGCGCACCACTACCCCGGGTCCACACTCCGCCAACAAAGATCTCGTCCCGCGTATCAGGTCCGTTGCGAAGACCGGCCGCGCCGGGTGCCCGGGTTTCTTCCCGAGCAGACCGGGAGGGGTTCTCTGTAAGGCTGTCCGTACTCATCTTCGGGTTCCGTCCATTTGTGTGTAGTGCCCACGGAGGGGTTTCAAGCGGGATGCCGCGAGCGGCTTTGCGCGAGTTACGTGAACTGCGTCATAGAAAAAGAATATCAGTCCTAAGATACTTTATGTCAAGATATTTTCGTTCTGATTGTTGCGTAGCGGCGGGAGCTGCAGTTCCTGCCCCACGCCGCAGGTAGGGGACGACGACGGCTGGCCGCCCGGGTGCGGCGCGAGGGCTGCGCGCTCCCCCAAACCCTTGTGGATGGGGTCGGACGTGAACGCCAAGGGCAGGGCGGAAGCCTGGTGCCGGGCCGCAATGACCTCCGCCATGATGGAGATCGCCGTTTCTTCCGGGGTGGAAGCCGAAAGGTCCAAGCCGATCGGCGAGCGGAGCCGCGCCAGCGACCGTTCCGTGTGGCCCAATGCCAGGAGCCTGCCCCTGCGGTCACTGGCAGTCCGGCGCGAACCCATCGCCCCGATGTACGCAAAACCTTCCCGAAGCGCCACATCGAGGACCGGAACATCGAATTTCGCATCGTGCGTCAGGACACAGATAGCAGCATCGGGCCCCAGCCGTCTCAGTGCGATTTCCTTTTGTAAGTAGCGTGCCGGTTGATCCACCACGACGTCGTGGGCTGATGGCAGCCGCTCGGGCGTGGCGAAAACGGCCCGGGCATCGCACACCGTGACGTGAAAGCCAAGAAAGGCGCCTAACCGGGCCAGGGAGGCGGAGAAGTCAACCGCCCCGAAAATCACCAGCCGGCGCGCAGGGCGGAAGACATCGATCAGCAAGGACAGGCGTTCGTCGCTGCCGGTCACGGCAGGAAGAGTGACCGACGTCGATCTTCCGGACGCTATGGCCTCCTGAACGGCACTGTCTGCGGCCTGAACAACATCCCACGCAAAGCCTGCACCGGCGAACAGTGGTGTAATGGCAGAACCCTGATGGACCAGCCCGGAGCGACCCAGCAGTTCAGGTGCGCCCTCAAAAATGGTGACCATGGCGCACGGTAAATTTTCCACCAACGCCTTCTGCAAGGACGCAAAACCAGGGCACGTGGCACGCTCGAATGCTTGCACGAAAATATCCACGCTGCCGCCGCACGTGAGGCCGATACTGAACCCGTCGTCGTCGGACATAGCAAAATGAAGCAGCTCCGGGACCCCGGTGGCGAGCACTGTGGCAGCCTGTTCGATCACGCTGGCCTCGATGCAGCCACCCGAAACCGAGCCGATCGGCGACCCCTCGCCGGTGACCAGCATGGACGTACCGACTGCCCGCGGCGCAGATCCCTGGGTTCGGACCACCGTGGCCATCGCGACGCGCCGTCCGTCGGAAAACGCCTCGTTGAGCGCTTCCATCACTTCACGCATCGGCCCCGACCCTGCCTTGACGCGATTGCGCAGCCCGGATGCCGTTGTAGACCCGTTCCGGCGTCATGGGCAGCGACGTGAGCTGCGCCCCGGTGGCGTCGGCAATTGCCTGGGCAATTGCAGGGGCGATAGGCAGCATCCCTCCCTCGCCCATGCCCTTGGTTCCGAAGGGCCCAGCGCCATGGCCCTGTTCCTGGGTGATGGAGAAGAAGCGCTGCGGGATGTCCTCGGCCAACGGGACGCGGTAGAGGAGTGCTTCACCATTCAGCAGCTGGCCGTCGTCGTTATACCGCAGTTCCTCAAAGAGTGCCTGCGCGAGTCCGAAGACCGCTGCGCCTTCGTCCTGGCCCCGGCAACCAAGCTTGTTCACCACCTTGCCGGCGTCGCCACTGACGACCAGCTGCAGGACTTCCACCCGCCCGGTTTCGGGATCCACCTCAACTTCGGCAGCTGCCCAGCCGATCTCCCAAAACATGCACGGCGCCTCCAGCGGGGCGCGGCTGGAATTACGTACCTTGAAGTATCCGTCCCCGGTGAACTCGTAGCCTGTCCCGCCGAACCTGTCCATGATCAACGGCGGAAGATCATGCGTGGCACCGTCGGCATCAATGATGTGCCAGTCCTGAAGGCGGATCGATTCGCGATCCAACCGCAGCTGCTCGGCCGCTACGTCCAGCACTGAGCACTTCACGCGTTCAGCAGCCTGCAGGACCGCGTGACCCATGACGGCGATGCCCGATGAGGCATTGGTTCCTTGGTCGAAGGGGGTGTTATCGGTGTCGATGGCCGCATATTTAACACGCTTCGGATCGCACGCCAGAGTCTCCGCCACAATCTGGCACAGCGCCGAATGGCCGCCCTGGCCCATTTCCACCAGGCCACAATTGAGGAAGACATCGCCGTTGGTGGCCACTTTGACCCGGGCCTGGGCGGGCTTGTTGACGCCGCCACCGTCCTTGATTCCCATGGCGACACCCATGCCACGGTTGGGTAAGCGGCTCCGGTCGCGATAGCTGATGGCGTCCGCTACGAGGTTCAAACCGTGCCGCAGGTCCGAGTCGATGGGCGTTTCGCCCGGGACGAATTCCTCGCCCAGGCCCTTGGCATTTTTCAGCCGCAGTTCCAGAGGGTCGAATCCCAGCCGCTCAGCGATCAGGTCCACTTGGCGTTCACTGGCCCAGGTGGCCTGGGTCGCGCCAAAACCACGGTATGCGCCTGCCGGCACTGTATTGGTGATGACCGCCTGGCACACCGAATCGATCCGCTTCCAGCGGTAGGCCCCCGGCATCCGGTAACCGGCTTTTTCGGCCACCAACGGACTTGCATCCGCATAGGCACCGCCGTTGAGCAACACCTTGGACTGGCGGGCCACGAACTCCCCATCAGCCTTGAGTCCCGACTTGACCGTGAGGATGGCATCATGCTGGCTCAAGGTCAGGAAGACTTCCTCGGTGCTCATGCAGTAGCGCACGGGTTGGCCGCCGGACAACTGCGACAGGCGGACGGCGATAGCCTCGGTTTTTGGGCCGTTCTTGGCCCCGAAGCCGCCGCCCAGCAACGGGACGTTCACCCGGACATCGTTCTCCGGCACGCCAAAGACCCGCGCCAGCTCCCTCCGCATGGGGAACGGGCTCTGGGTGGAGGTCCACACCTCGATCTGCCCGGAGGTCGCTTCGGCCACTGTGACAAAGGGTTCCAGGTGCAGATGGTTCATCCGGGAGAACGTAAACGTGTCTTCAAAAACGTAGTCGCACTCTGCCCAGACGCCCTCGTCCCCCGTTTCGTAGCGGAACTCGTAACTCACGTTGTGCGCGGTATGTGGCGCCCCGAACGCGCCGTCCCCGTACGCTGGAGAGACGGCGTACGGCTGCTCCGGGAAAATGGCAGGTGCTGCGGGGTCCGTTGCTTCCTTGGCACCGAAAACAGCCGGCAACTGCTGGTACTCCACCTGAATCAAATCCAGGGCCGCGATGGCTGTGCGTTCATCCACGGCAGCAACTGCCGCAACGACGTCGCCAACGTAGCGGACCGAGTCCGTAGCGACGATGGGCTGGTCCTTGACGTAGGTACCGTAGGGCTTCAAACCACCGATCTCCTCACGCGTGAGGACCGCAGTGACTCCCGCCAGCGAGCGGGCCGCCGAGGCGTCGATGCCCAGGATCCGGGCATGTGCATGCGGGCTTCTGAGGACCTTGGCATGGAGCATTCCGGCCTTCTTGATGTCCACCGTGTAGAGGGCGCGTCCGGTGACCTTGGCGGTGCTGTCCAGGCGCGGGCGGTCGCGTCCCACGATCGGCTCCCCGGCCTCGCCGGGAGTGGCTGTCCCGTTCATTCCGACGCCCGTTCCTGCTGCTCCGCGGCGGAGAGCTCTGCGGCACGTTCCACGGATTCCAGGATCATTTCGTATCCTGTGCACCTGCAGGTATTCGAACTGATCCATTCCCGGATCCGGTCCCTGTCCGGTTGCGGATCCTGCCGCAGCAGGCCAGTGGTCAGCATCAGCATGCCCGACGTACAGAACCCGCACTGGAAGCCGCCACATTCCCTGAATGCCTGCTGCTGGGCACTCAACGTGCCATCTTGGCGGGCCAGGCCCTCCACCGTTTCAACCCGGGCACCCTCGACGTCGAAGGCAAACGTGGAACAGGCGGCTACCGGAAGGTCATTCACCAGGACAGTGCAGGCACCACAGACACTGCGCTCGCACGAGGCACGAACCCCTTGCTTTCCGCAGGTGTTGCGCAACACGTCCAGGACGGTCGCGCTGGTAGGAACACGATGCCTCTCGGGGCTTCCGTTCAGTTCGAATTCGAGATCGTGGGTAACGGGTTCGTGGCCGGGCACCGGCGATTCAAGGCTCATGGCTGGCTTCCTTTCCTTTGTTTTCCGGTTGCTTGGACGAGAAGACGGCGGCAAAGCACAGACGCCAGGTGCCGGCGGTAACTGATGGATCCGGCGTAGTCGGCCGCCTCCTCCGGGAGCTGCGCTGCAAGAATCTCTGCGACAGAGGCAGGGTCGAGGTCAGCTGTTGCAGTTCCACCGGCGGGATGGGAGAGGACGGTGTGGGAGAGGACATAGGGCCGCCTGTATTCACTCCCGCAGACGGCCGTTACCGTAACGTCGCCACTGGCGTTGCTTCGCACGGCCATGGCCACTGTGCTGACCGGGCGCATGGTGCGTTCGTATCCGAACCACAGCAGGGATGCGGTGTCCACGCTGACGGCTGTCATGACACCAGGGCTCCTGCGCTCCCCCTCCCAGAGCTTCGCAACCGGGAGGGTTGCAAGGTCTCCGCCCTGAAAGTGCATGCGAGCCTGGAGGGCGGACAAAATGACCGGCATTTCATAGCGATACCGACGCGCAAGGAGGTTGCCTCCCAGGGTGCCGCGGTAACGGATCCGAACTGTTGCAATCGATCCCCAGGCCGCAGCCAGGGCCGGGAGGGAAGACAGGATTTCCGGACTCCTGCTGCCTTCGTAGTGGCTGACCAAGGAACCGATGCGCAGAGTTCCGGCGTCGTTCGAGACAGCCCGCAGTTCCTTGATTCCCTGCAGGGAAATCAGCACCTGTGGCTCCAATCCTTCGCGGATTTGGGCCATGAGGTCCGAGCAGCCCGCCGCGATCACAGCGTGTGGGTGCTGCCGGACCAGTGCCTCAGCTTCTCCCAGTGAAGCAGGCCGATGCAGAACAAACGGCGGGAGGGCGGACTGGCTCTGGGCTATCAGGCCCGCCCCTAATTTCTGGCCTCGCATTGGTCAGCCTTCTTTCACTCTCGCCATGTAGGCGCTTTCCACGGACTACCGCCGTGGTTGATTCCTGGTTTCGCAAACAACCGTCCCGGGTGGCCCGTTCGGGCCACCCGGAGCGGGCAGTTTCACTAGGCCGGGCGGTCGCCCTTCAGCGTGACCCGGTGCATCAGCCTGTAATGCGGGTGGTAGTCGCCCACTGCGTAATGCTGGGTGGAACGGTTATCCCAGATCACCAGGGAGTTGGGCTCCCACCGGAACCGGACCTGGTACTCGGGGGTCCGGGCGAGGTCCGTGAGCATGTTCCGCAGCGAGTCGCCCAGCTGCGTGGAAATACCCGTGAGGCGGGTGGTGAACAACGCATTGACGTACACGAGCTTGCGGCCCGTTTCCGGATGCTTGCGCACCACGGGGTGGGTCATGGGCGGGTATTTGCGTCGCGTTTCCTCATAGCGCGCCTCGCCATCCGGGCCTTGCCGGACGACGCCGGTCAGTTCCTTTTCCCAGTCGTGCACTCCTTCAAGCCCGTCGATGACGTTTTTTACGTTCTCCGGCAGGGCGTCATAAGCCGCGGTCATACTTGCCCAGAGGGTGTCGCCGCCGCACGGGGGAATTTCCTGCGCATGGAGGCAGGTGGCGGAGTTCGGCGTAGCCTGCCACGTCAGGTCGGAGTGCCACACGTCGGTTCCAGCAGCCCGGCCCCGGGACTCCAACACCTCAATGTGCGGATAGCCCGGAAGCGATGGGAAGAATGCGCTGACTTCCTGGGGATCGCCGAAGACCTTGGCGAACTCAATCTGGTCGTCCGGGGTAATTTGCTGGTCGCGGAGAAACAGCACTTGGTATTCAAGGAATGCTTCCCGGAGTTCCCGCCGGCACTCAGGAGTGATGCCCTCACGCAGATCCAGCCCGTGGATGTAGGCTCCGATAGTCGGTGTCGCACGTTCCACAGTGAATGTCTTGAACTCTTGATCATTGCCGCTCATGGTCGTTCCTTCCTTTTGTTTGGTCTGTTGCATTGAGCCCGTGTCCGTCAACGCTGACTGATCAGACGGGCTGCTTTTGTTGGGAATCCTTTGGTGTCGACTCATTCCGAATAGGTGGGGGCAGCAAATTCCTGCACATTGCCGTCGCTGCCCTTCCCGGCCCGCAAGGCCTTGTTTCGGATGACGCGCCCCAGCGCCAACGCACAGGTGATCGAAACCGCACCGGCGACGAAGACGTAAATGGAGGTGGAGACCGACGCTTTCGTCGCAGCAAACAAGGCGCCGGCAATAAGGGGTGCAATGGCGCTGCCGAGGAGGTTGCCAAGCGTGGTTGCCAGGGACAACCCGCTGTAACGGACCTTGGCGTCAAAGGCCGTGGAGAAGTACGCAGGCGACAATGCCCACGGGATGTACACGGCGATGGTTGCGGCGAAGTAGCAAACGGCGATCAAGCCGTACGAGCCGCCGTCGAGGGCGAAGTAGAGCGGAAAGGCAACCACCACGATGAGTACAAGGCCCCACAGGTAAACCCGCTGTGCGCCGTATTTATCCGCCATGGCACCTGCTGCGGGATTGACGAAGAAACCAACGGCCGAGGTGATGATCACCAGCACCAGCATGGAGGTCGAATCGAACTCTTCCGACTTACCGGCGTAGACGAAGTTGTACACGGTGATGAGGTAGAAGAAGATGCCCGGCACCAGGCTTGCGCCGGCTACAAGGAACACCTGCTTCGGGTGGGTTCGAAGTACCTCGATGACGGGCATGCGCACAACGCTGTGGTTAGCCTTGACTCGATCGAACTCCGGGCTTTCTGCCACCTTTACGCGGATGACTAGGCCGGTGATGACCAACACGGCACTCAGCATGAACGGAACCCGCCAGCCCCAGGCCATGAAGGCGTCCGGCGACATGGATTCCAGCGGGATGTACAAGGTCATGGCAAGGATGAGTCCCACAGCCACGCCTGCTTGCGGCCAGCTGCCAAAGAAGGCGCGCCGGCCCTGCGGGGAGTGCTCGGTAGCCATCAGCACGGCCCCGCCCCACTCTCCGCCGAGGGCAAACCCTTGGCAAAGCCGCAGGATCACCAGCAAGACGGGGGCAAACACACCTATGACGTCATAGGTAGGCAACAATCCGATGGCGACCGTGGCTATGCCCATGATCAGGATGGTGAGGACCATCATCGGCTTCCGGCCCGCCCTGTCACCGAAGTGGCCGAAGACTATGGCTCCTACGGGGCGGGCGACGAAGCCGGCGGCGAAGGTCGAGAACGCGAGCAGCGTGCCGGTTGTGGGGTCGAAGCCCGGAAAGAAGAGCTGGTTGAAAACAAGCACCGCTGCGGTGCTGTAGATAAAGAAGTCGTACCACTCGATGGTTGTGCCGATGAGGCTCGCGATGGCGACCTTTCTCGGAGAGCTGCCGCCCGATGGTTGTGGGACCACTGCACTCATATTGTGCCTCCAGGTAATTTTGCAAACAGTCGGCCCCGCTTTGCGTGGGCCCTGGTGATCAGGGCAGCCAAGGCACCTGTCTGAGAATGAGATCTGAAGTGATGCAAATTACTTCAGTGTTGATTATCTTATTGCTGAGATGTCTTGTGCGCAAGATCTCATCTTGGCAGTGGTGGAGCCCCCGAGGGGCTTCCGGCGTGGTGCGAACTGGAACTGTTTGCTATGGGCTAGTCCCTTCGGCAGATGCTCATGACGTGGCGCCTTGATCGGCAGCGGGCACCATAATTCCCCACGCGAGGTCCTCGAGGATGTCCTGAATGCCGCGGATGTCCCGCAGGAACGGCGTACGGACAACGCTGCTGATCACATGCAAAGCTGCTTTCACGCGGACTCTGACTACTTCTTGATCCGTACCCGGGTAAGCGTCCTGGACCAGTGAGGCGACGTCGGCGACATAGTCGTTCTGCGCCTCCAAAAGGTTCTGCAGCTCCCGTTCGGGAACGTGCTGGCGCTCGGAGACGGCCAGTTGCAGGAATTCCGGGCAGGACAGCGAGAAGGAAATTTGCGACGACAGGATGCGCTGGAGCGCCGCGGATGAATCCGCGGCTTCAGAGAGGGCGCGCGACAAGTCCATCCAACGGACCTCCGTGGCCCGGTAAAGCGCGGCAGCGAGCATTTCTGCCTTATTGCTGAAGTGACGGTAGATGCCGGGGCCGGCTATCCCGACGTCGGCGCCGATATCGTCAAGGCTGACCGCATCAAAACCGGACCTAGCGAACTGCCGGATTGCAGCAGCCAACAGAGCCTCGCGGCGGCTGCGCGGCACGGAGAGTGCCGCACCGGCCCGACGGTCCGATTCCTTGATCGGCGGCAACGGCATATCGATCACAGTGCGGGCAAGCGTGGCGAGGTGGGTTTCCTCGTCCGCTTTCGAGAGCCGGTTCGGATGCCACGACACACTGACCATCACAGCGAACATCGCCCACGCCCGCAGATCGGCCTCTGCTGCGGGAAGCGCAGCAGTGCCGGACTGGAGCTTGCTGCTGATGGCGAACTTGGCGCCGCTGGCTATTTCGAAGCGGACCGCAGGCGGCAGGTGGCGGGATTCCCGCTCCCACAGCACGCCGTTCCCGCGATGCTCCAAAAGCGCCCGGCCGAGTGACAAGACCAACTGGTCAAGATCGCCGTCGGGCGCCTGGATGACGCTCTCCACAACAGGCTGGAGGTTCGCCGCCACGGCCTCCCGGAGCAGTTCGCCTTTGCCTGGGAAATGCCGGTACAGGGCCGACGGCTGCACAGAGACCGCCTTGGCCACATCGGTCATGCTGACTTGCGGATACCCCCGTTGCGCGAAGAGGTCCGCCGCCGCAGCGAGTATGAGGGCTCGGCGGTTGCGGGGCCGTGTACCGCGTTCCGGGGCTGTGGACGCTTTCTCCATATCTCAAGATTAATCAGATTCACTTATTGCGCAATAGCCCGCCGCGTGCCAAAGTTGAAGAACAAGCCACAGGAACTCATCTGCATCCATGAATGCGGGTTAGTAAGCGGGCTTA